>CAZKCB010000122.1:2661-6491 GCA_964550965.1 uncultured Oscillospiraceae bacterium | reverse complement strand
TTTTCTTATGCTGTTTGTCATTACACATGCATCCGCTTATCGAGTTCTTCCCTTATGCTTCGTCCCTGGAAAAGAAAAATCGCTGCCACAAAAATGATACTGGCTGTAACACACAGAATCGAAGGATACAGGACGCGGACAATGTCAAACGCTATAAATGTAATGGGTATGATGCCAAACAGTGCGTCCAGGAAGGCATACATTATATAATCTTTGATGCTCAGTTTCATGATCTTGGCAGTGACATACATGACTAAGATCGCCGCCACATAAATGAACGGAATCACATAATCGATCGACCAGCCGAACCAGCCGGTCTGCCAGTCCCAAAAGAGCGAGAGGATCGAGACGATGATGACCTGCCAGAAAATGATTTTCGGGATATTGTATCTTTTCCGGAGGATCACACTAAGACTGAGCCACATACTGGCAAGCCCGAACAGAACAAAAAGAGGCCAATTGACATCCGTGGGGAATATCATATAGACCGCAAAGGAGCAAACCGCAACGGTAACCGAAATAAAAACCATAATGCGGATCGCAAGATGACTTTCATATGCCAAGGGGATATCCGGATAAGCCTCTTCCATTTTTTCTTCATCAGAAGTAAGCGGAACACTGTTTCCGCACAAAGGGCATCTCTCTTTATTTCCCCTAAGAGAAACATGACAATGGCTGCAATATCGCATACGTCCTCTCCTTTCTAAAAATTTGCCGAAATTTCTATCTCCAGTCCTTTTTCTGAAAGGAATTGAAAAAAGATACGCTGTATGTCCGTTTCCAAAAATGGAGAAGTAAAGCTGATGACTGTCCTCTCTTGAAAAGAGCACATATTGATCTGAGGTCGTCTCGCCCCAGTGCATATACTGAATTGCCGAACGAAGGTCTCCATGCCTTGAGGCAGCGTAATTCGACCCAAATTGGAGATTGCAGAGCTTATTTTCCGTCCGGCGACTTCGGATGCGATACGAAGGAAAAGATCCTTCAGTGGCAAAGGAATGAACTTTAAGATCGGGTTTTGACCCAGAGCGATCAGACGGTTCAATTGATCGTTCAACTGCTTTTCTGTCAGATTTTTTTCAAAAGCCTGACTCAGGGCTTCTATGATCTCTTTCAAATCAGTATTCTTATTTTTAAAACGATGGCCCGCATAAATCGTGCAGAAAAAGTTTCTTGCTGTTGCCGATTCAAAAAAGTTGCGCAAATCGACCGGAACCGACAAAACCACAGGATATTTTCTCATCCGAAGCGGCATTTCTTTTTCGATCGAATACAGCAGTAAGGAAGCCAGAAAAATAGTAAGGGTCGTATTATATTCATGGGCAAGGTCAAGCAGTGGCCGTAAAGGCAAAGAACCTTCAATGAGCCTTGTTCTGTTTTCCTCTGTTTTGGTTCCGCGTATGTGATAGGCCCGCTTATACTCATAATCCCTTGATTCTTTGCTTCTTGGACGCAAGATCCCCGTTCCGGGAAAATGTTTTCCAAAGCTGTCATCCATCTTTTTACTTATCGATGCTTTGTGTTTCAAGGTTGGGATTTCTTTGAGTTCCTCTCCCCCATGTCTGCGCTTCAGATACTCATACACAAGAGCTTCCATAAACGCGATGGCTCCGCTGCCATCCGTAAGCGCATGAAAGACTTCAAGACTGATCCTTTTATTAAAATAGAATACACGAAACAGCAAATCATGCCGATCTCCACGATAGATCGGCGCACAGACCGGATTTGATTCTTTTGTTACTTTAGGCTCTATGTCACTGTCTTCGAGATAGTACCAAAAGACACCATGCCTCAGGACCGAACGAAACAAAGGGAATCCTTCAAGCGCAATTTCCATTGCATTCTGGAGGATCTCGGGTTGAACCTCCTCATAAACTTCGCAGGAAAGGCGAAATACCTTAGGGTCTCGGTTACTTCGAACTGCCGGAAAAATTTTCGAGGCATTATCGAGTCTCACCCATTGCACCCGCTTGTGATGTTTCATCTGCTCTCCTTACTTAAAAAGTATCTGTTTCTTTTAAAAAATGATTTATGATCTCATAGCTTTCTATAAGAGCTTCTGTATTTAAGCTCAAACTGAAAAAAGCATGAACGGCACCTTCGAGCCGAAAAACATAGGCACGGTTCCCAAAGGATTTGAGTTTTTTGCCGTATGCTTCCCCTTCATCTCGCAGAGGATCATACTCTGCAGTGATAATAAGCGTCTTAGGCTGCTCCGCCAGATTCTCTGATAAAAGAGGGGCAACATAAGGACTGTTTCGCTGCTCTTCATTTTGAACATAAAGATCCATATAATCTGTGATTTTCTGAGCTGTCAAAATATAATCAGTGCCGTTTTCGATCACAGAAGCAAAAGGTGAATCCTTGCTGTAATCATTGTAAGTGGCCGGACAGATAAGGATCTGTCTTTCCGGCATGAATTCGCCTCGCTCTTTTGCCATAAGCGAAAGTGCCGCCGCTAAATTGGCTCCGGCACTGTAACCCGCCAAAATAATATCAGGCTGTTTGCAGTGCACAAGCTCAACGTTCAAAAAAATCTCCCTGGCAGCATAATAGCAATCTTCAAGGCCCGCAGGAAACGGGTTTTCAGGAGCAAGTCGATAATCTACAGATATTACCGTGCATCCCGTCTGCCTTGCCATATGCGCACAAACTTTGGTGTAAGAATCGATATCACCTGCGACCCAGCCGCCTCCATGAAAAAAAAGAATTGCTTTTGAAGGCTTCCTGGGCCTTCTCGGCTTAAAGACACGTACCGGAATTTCTCTGCCTTCGACCATGATCTTTCGATCTAGGATGTTATAGGCTACCTTAAGATAAGGATTTACAATCCGAAGCATTTTTCGCTGCAGTTTATAATCCTTTTTTATATTGATATAGGGGTATGAGAGCGCTTTGAACGCTGCTTTTTTCAGCTTGTTCATGCAAGTCTTTTCTTTCTGCAGGAGTTGATTTTATCTTTAAATTTCCCCTGCTTTTTATTTGATTTATTTATTAGCATTTTTCGGTGAACTTAATCATTATAATGGAAAACCTCGACATATAGTATAAAATTTCAACAAAAAGGCAAAAGCAAACCGGCGACAGACATTGCCCATCGCCGGTTTGAAAAGACATACTAATTTTGCTTTACTTAAGTACTACCACAACGTTTGGCATGGAGCCTTTATTTTGCAGTAGTTTTGATGCGCATGCAGTAGAAGGATCTCCATACGAAGACCAATGCGACTGCAAAGAACACTGCACCGATGTAGGGAGCAACTGATCTGAACTGCTCACTGATTGCAATTTCCATTGCGAGCAAGCCAAACAAGGTAGTGAACTTGATGATCGGGTTAAGAGCAACAGAGGAAGTATCTTTGAACGGATCGCCTACTGTATCGCCGATGACGCAAGCATCATGCAGCGGGGTTCCCTTTTCCTGTAAATCAACTTCAACGACCTTTTTCGCATTATCCCAGCAACCGCCTGCATTAGCCATAAAGATAGCCTGGAACAGTCCGAAGATCGCAATGGAGATCAGATAAGCGATGAAGAAGGCAACCGGCTCGCTGCTGGTTGTTGTCGGAGCCGAGAAGAATGCGAAAGCCAAAGCGAAAGAGAAAATCGCAATGAAGATGTTGATCATGCCCTTCTGTGCATACTGAGTACAGATCTTAACAACTTCTTTTGATTTTTCTGTTGTAGCTGACTGACTGGCTTCGTCATCCAATTGGATATTCTGCTTGATGTATTCAACAGCTCTGTAAGCACCGGTCGAAACAGCCTGTGTGGAAGCACCTGTGAACCAGTAGATTACCGAACCGCCTGCAATGAATCCTAAGATCGTG
>CAZKCB010000122.1:0-2651 GCA_964550965.1 uncultured Oscillospiraceae bacterium | reverse complement strand
CCCTTAATGACTAAGATCAGGGAGAAGATCATCGTTGTAGCACCTACAACAGCTGTACCGATCAATACCGGCTTTGCAGTTGCTTTGAAGGTGTTTCCAGCGCCATCGTTCTCTTCAAGATAATGTTTTGCTTTTTCGAAATCAGGTTTGAAACCAAAGTCTTTTTCGATTTCTTTCTCGATGTTCGGAATGGTTTCGATCAGAGAAAGTTCATAAATCGACTGTGCATTGTCTGTAACCGGGCCATAACTGTCAACAGCGATGTTTACAGGTCCCATTCCAAGGAATCCAAAGGCAACAAGACCGAAGGAGAAGATGGAGGGATAAATCATGATATCGCTCAGACCAAAACCGCTGATCATGTATGCGGAGAACATCAAAGCAAGGAAGAGCATACCCTGCCAGAATGCGCTGAAGTTACCAGCAACCAAACCGGAAAGGATGTTCAAAGACGGTCCGCCTTCTCTTGATGCGGTAACGACTTCATTTACATGAGCCGATTTCGGGCTTGTAAAGATCTTTGTGAATTCAGGGATCAAAGCAGCGCCGAGTGTTCCGCAGCTGATAATCGCAGCAAGTACTACCCATAAACCGGAGGATGTTTCTGCAACAGCAGATCCCGGTCCGATGACGACGTAGCTGACTGCGAAGGTAACGATGATCGAAAGCACAGAAGTGATCCAGATCAAAGTAGTGAGCGGTTTTTCAAAATCAAGTTCTTCTTTGCCGGCATATTTCATCTGGCTGTATGCTCTGTTGATATAGAAAGCAAGAATCGATGTCACGATCATCAGAACACGCATTACGAAGATCCATACGAGCAAGTTAGCCTGGAACGGTGTTCCGACTGCAAGAACGATGAAGGAAACCAAAGCAACACCGGTTACACCGTATGTCTCGAATCCGTCAGCTGTCGGGCCTACACTGTCGCCAGCGTTGTCGCCGGTGCAGTCTGCAATAACTCCGGGGTTACGCGGATCGTCTTCTTTGATTTTGAAAGCAATTTTCATAAGGTCAGAACCGATATCTGCGATCTTTGTGAAGATACCACCGGCGATTCTCAAAGCACTTGCTCCGAGGGATTCACCGATTGCAAATCCGATGAAACATGCTCCGGCTAAATCTCTGGGGACAAAGCGGAGAATGAAGAGCATCATGATCAATTCAACACAGATCAGGATAACGCCGATGCTCATACCTGCATCAAGAGGAATGTTCAAAAGCTTTAAGGGCTTTTTCTCCAAAGAAGCAAACGCCATTCTGCTGTTTGCCAAAGTATTGATTCGGATACCATACCAGGCAACGCTGTAGGAACCGAGAATACCGATTACAGTCCAAAGCAGGATGAGCGAAACACCGCCAACACCCTTTTGCTGTAAAAATCCAAAGTAAAATGTAATACAAATACCTACGAAAATGAGAAGAATAACGAGGAATTTTCCCTGTTGGATCAGATATGTCTTACAGGTTTCAAAAATGGTGGCCGATACATCAAGCATCGACTTATGCGCTTTAATACGTTTTACTTTGCTGAATTGATAAAAACCAAAAAGCATTCCTAATAAGCACACTCCCATACCAATTACAAGGAAGTTATTTTCTCCTACAGATAATTCCGGGATCTTCAGATCCGCTTCGCTGGCAAAAGCCATCGTCGGGACAAAAAGCGTCATAAGCGCGCCGATTAAAGCCGCAAGAAGCGTTTTTGCCTTCTTTTTTTGTTTAACCTTTGTTACTTTCATACTGTACCCATCCTATTTTCCATTATTTTTGTTTCGTCAGCAGTTTACCGACTAACCTATATAATAATAATACATCAACCGCAAATATACAATATTATAAAAGCAAATTGCTAATATTTTTAAGGATTACATAATAAATGTTCTCGAAAAATCATTAACTGTCTTTTTTCTCCTGCTGCTCTTTTAATGTCCTTTTCATGATCTTCCCGGTGCTATTTTTGGGAAGTTCTGAAATAAATTCGATCGAACGCGGCAGTTTATAGCTCGCAAGCCTTTCTTTCATATAGGAAAGCAGCTCTTTCTGATTGCATTCTTCGCCCTCCTTCAATACAACAAAGGCTTTTACAAATTCGCCCCTGAGTTTATCAGAGATGCCGATAACCGCCGCTTCTTTGACTTTTGGATATTGATACATGACTTCTTCGACTTCTCTCGGATAAACATTGAGACCTGCGACAACGACCATATCCTTTTTTCTGTCCACGATGAAAATATATCCGTCATCATCTTTTTTCGCAAGATCTCCGGTATGGAGCCATCCATTGAGAAGTGCCTTTTTTGTTTCTTCTTCCTGTTTATAGTAGCCTTGCATCACGTTTTCTCCACGGACAGCAAGTTCTCCGACCTCTCCCGGAGGCAGTTCATTGTCGTTCTCATCGACAATTTTGCATTCGACATATGGGATCGGGAGTCCGATCGATCCTTCTTTTTGAACTCCGAACGGAGGGTTAAAGGTAACCGCAGGCGAGGCTTCGGTGAGTCCGTAGCCTTCAACGATCGGAAGCTTCATCAAATCTCTGCCCAGGCGATAGATCTGAACAGGCAGTGAGGCTCCTCCGGAAACCGCAACCCGAAGATGAGGGAAAGTGATTTGTTTTTTCCCCGCCTCGATCACACCCATACACACAA
>CAZKCB010000121.1:0-6551 GCA_964550965.1 uncultured Oscillospiraceae bacterium | reverse complement strand
CAGTTACTAAAGCGATAATATTGTTATTGTTTACGAATGGCGTTGCTATTATTATCGTGATGATTGGGATCGTAACTATAGCAAATAATTTTTCATTTGTAAACATATGTTTCTTCGTTGTTAGAAAAGTATGCTATACAAGGTATTTCATTCCAGCACATAAATATACACAAATTAGCACAATTCCTTGTAATTTATGGTCAAAAGTCCAAAATATAAAATATGAATAATGATATGATATGGAAAAAATGGGAGTGCCGTTTTGTGCAATCCAAATCGAAAAATTTTATTCTTATCAACATAACCTTTGGGAGGGAACTATAATCATGAAAATTTGTAAATTGGCGCTTGCTCTTATCCTAATACTGCTCTTAAATGTTAATTATTGCTTTGCCGAGCCTCAAGTATATGATTTTTACAAAGATGTAAATCTTGTTGTAGGAGGAAATACAGCAACAGTAAATAATAAATCGGTCACAATGGAACAAGCTGCTTATGCTAGTGGCGGAAGAACAATGGTCCCATTTCGATTTTTAGGCGAATCGTTGGGGGCAAATGTTTCTTGGGATGCTGCAACTAAACAAGCGAAATTAAGCCTTTCAGGTGTTGACGTAATAGTAACTGTAGACTCTTTAAATGGACTGGTTAATGGTGAAATTGTTAAGATGGATGTTCCTGCGGTTAGCAAGGAAGGACGGTTGTTTATTCCTTTACGCTTTGTCAGCGAAAATTTAGGAGCTGCTGTTGGATACGATAGCGAAACAAAGAAAATCACGATACGTTATGCAGATACTTCTAATTGGAAAACTTATGAAGCACCAAACAACTTGACTTATAAGTGTCCGGCAACTTGGTCGATAGCTCCATCAAAGGACGATAAAAACACCATACAGGTTATATCGCCAAACGGTTCAGAGCTCCTAACATATTATTATGATAAAAAACCTGGAGCTATCATTTCAGAGTTAAAGGAAGTGTACGCTGAAAATGGTTGGACTCTGGACAATACATTTATAGACGACGGAACCAATGCTGATAACGGTTATGAACTTGTATTTTCTATGAAGGAAAAAGATGGGAGCTATTCATATGTTCGTGTTTTTGTTGATGCACTTCGTACAGGCAGTAATGTTGGAGAAACTACTGTCACTCAGGATGCCGATGAGATGGACAGTTACATCTTTTACCTAATTATGGCCAGCTAACAATAGCTGTTCCACCACTTAGAATTTATAAACTAAAACTTTATTTGAAATTTAGCAATAACTGTGTATGATTTTTGAAGTGTTTTGAAAATCATACATGGTTATCGTTTATTTTTGAGTAAATCCGGCGCGAATAAATTTTAAAAAAAGAAACGGCATGTTTATAAGTCCTGCATTGTGGAATCATAAAGCGTAGCGTATTTGCTATTTTGTATTGAAGGACGAATCGATACAAAACCAATAAACATAGGATCGTTATGGAATTGGGAGGGAAATGTGATGCATTTTGTAATAACGTTGGATGAAATTGTTGAAAACATAGAGACCTTCGATAAATATATCGAGGATCCGGCTATGCAGGATTTCGCACTCAAATTGATGAAAGAAGGCAGGACCTTTGTGGCAGTAAAGAAGGAACAGGGATTCCGCTTTTACCCAAGCAAGTTTGTAGGCTTTAAAGAGAACAGCTTTGAGGCTTATAACAGACACAATAAAGACGGCCAAATAGATCCAAGCCAAAGCATAAGCCAGATAATGAAGCATAAACCGGATGCCTCAAAAGACATGGAAATGGAATATCAGGCTTTTTGTACGGAACTGGGATTTACCGCAACTGAGCTGGAGGATGAACAAGAACGTAAATTCTGGGTGATCGGACTCTAAACTCTGTGTTGATGCAAGAACATCTTGTAACATAAAAAAGATGACCGCTTTAGATTTTACATATTTTGTGAATGCCTAAGGCGGTTTTTTATTGTTCGCTGTACCCTCGGAACTATCTATAATTGTGATATAATCATAAAACAAATACAAAAGGAAAAAGGGGCACAAAAAATTGAAAAAGAGAATCATGGCTTTAATTTTTGCTTTTATACTGCTGTCGGCAACCTGTTCTTATGCGGTTGAGCTCGGCATAGATGATACAAAGGTTGCATTTTGCGGCCATACCGGAATTCCTTTTGTTGATTCGAGCAACAGGACACAGGTACCTCTTCGCATTATCATGGAATCGTTGGGAGCCGAAGTCGGTTGGATCAAAGAGACACGGACTGCGGTTGTCGAAAAAGACGATACTAAAGTTGAGGTGCCGATCGGAAAATTATATATCATAAAAAACGGACAAAAAATCACGAATGATACCGCCGCCATCATAAAAGACGGCAGAACATTTATGCCGATCAGAGCAGTCATTGAAGCGTTTGGCGCAGAAGTAGGCTGGAATAGCGAAAAGCAGACTGTAACGATCGACAGTCTGCTTTTTCACGGCAGTGACGCCGAAAAACCTTCGGTTGCGGTTTGCTTAAAGGATCATCCCGGCGACTTTACAATAGTCAGCTCTGGAAATTGTCCCGGTAATATTTTAGTGTTGAAAATAGAAAAATCAAATCCTGCTGATACGGTGAGGGTAAAAACAGATGCGGTTAAAACGGCAACTGGGGTTTTTAAATACGGTGAGAAGTATATGTCAATCTTGCCGATCGATCTGTATGCGAAGGTAGGAGACCATGACATAACGGTTACGTTCAACGAAGGAAAAAGCAACGAATACAAGATCCTACAAACCTTCACGGTGAAAAGCAGGATCTTCAAAACACAGTATCTGGTCGTCTCAGAATCGCTGAATCAATCCAATAATAACGACAAGGCAATCGCAGAATTTGTTAAAGTGGTAAAGACGGCAAGAACAGAGTCGGATCCTCAAAAACTTTGGGAAGGCGCGTTCGTCATGCCGGTTGAAGGCAGACGCACAACCGATTTCGCGGAAATAAGATACGTTAATAATGCGATCTCCTCATCGAGGCATTCGGGCATTGATCTGGCAGAACCTTCGGGAACCCCGGTAAGAGCCGCAAATAGCGGAAAAGTGACACTGGCTGCGCCCGGACTGCTTTCCACCGGAAATACGATCGTCATCGACCATGGTATGGGACTCTTCACTTCCTATTATCATTTAGCCACAATGAATGTCAAAGCCGGCGACGCAGTCAGCAAGGGCGACGTCATAGCAACTGTCGGTACTACCGGATTTTCAACCGGTGCGCATTTGCACTATGCCGTAAGTATTTATAATTCCTATGTAAATCCTTATCAGCCGTTGAGTGGCCTATTCGATTGAGATTAAGGCGCGCTGTTCTTTATAGTGGCTTCTTCCTTCAAAAAATATGCGGCGGAATATGATGATGGCTCTTATGCGGATAGAATGAAAAAAAAGAAGCAAAGCAAATCCGGACGGAAACTAAAATAATGCTCAAAACGCAACAAAACGGGTATATAATACAACTCGGGAAACGGGCGATAATGCTCGGACAAAACTTAATAACAGTATCACTGCAGGAGGTGGCAGTTTCAAATGGAAAGCAATATTTCTTTGAAAAACATACTGGGATCAGTCATTAAGTCGATCGACATGTACAATTTTTTATTAAAGGGGCACCATCGGCGCACTGCTATCATTGCCTACCAATTGGGAAATGCGTATGGACTCGACTCCGACAAGCTCAGCAAGCTTGTTTTGGCGGCATCTGTTCATGATATCGGCGCTTTGCATGTAACGGAAAGGGATCAGCTGATCGAGATCGATGTCGAAAACCCGGAACCGCATGAGATTCTGGGTGCGAGTATCCTTGCTTCCTTCAAACCCTTTGAGCCGATCGCAAAAATTCTTCGGCATCACCATATTCGGTACGACGACGTACTGTCGCGAAACGTTCCTGAAGATGAAGTGCCGTCCGAATGTTATTTTCTAAACCTGGCGGACAGGATCGATGTGCTCCTTCTCCGAAACGAGGGACGGCCGGATCAGAGGCAGATCGTAGTTGATACAATAAATGAAAGGTTCGGAAGCATTTTCTCTCCGACGCTTAAAGACGCATTTGACAGGATCACCGTGTCTGATCTGTTTTGGGAAAATATCGAACACGCTTCTTTCAACGACCTTTTATTTATGAGTCTGGACAATGTCAGCTGTCAAATCGAGCAGAGTGATATTGAGAGTCTTGCTGTTTTATTTGCAAAAATCGTGGATTGTAAGAGCCATTGGACATCAAGGCATTCTCAAACCGTAAGCGTTCTGGCCTGTCGAATCGGAGAACTGATGAAGCTAGGCCCGGATGAATGCTTTGAACTGAAAATTGCAGGGTACCTGCATGATATAGGAAAAGTAGCTATTTCCTCTGAAGTACTCGATAAGCCCGGTAAACTGAATGATGCTGAATTCAGGGAAATGAAAAGCCACGCGGCCTATTCTTCGTTGATCCTTTCTTCGATCAGTGAATTATCGAATATTGCAAGGTGGGCGGTCAATCATCACGAAAAGCGCGATGGGTCCGGATATCCATTGGGCCTGCGGGAAAATGCGTTTACCGATAACATGGATATCGTTGCGTATGCCGACATCTTTTCGGCGTTGGCAGAGGACCGGCCTTACCGAAAAGCGATGCAGCCTTCCGAAATCGCGGAGGTCTTGGGCAAGCTGGCGCCGATACAATTAAACGAAAAGGTTTTTGGCGTGATCCAAAACAATATGAACGACCTCTACAGTCTGCAAAGTACTATCCGGATGTAAACGTACAGAAAGAAGGCACAGATTGACCTTACATCAATTAAAATACGTGGTAAAAGTTGCCGAAAAAGGCTCGATCAATGAAGCGGCAAAGGAACTGTTTATTTCCCAGCCAAGTCTTTCCAATGCCATCATGGAGCTTGAAAAGGAAATCCATACGACGATTTTTGTCCGCAACAACAGAGGAGTTTCTATCACCAACGAGGGTGCGGAATTCCTCGGCTATGCAAGGCAGGTCCTGACACAGTCGGAATTGCTCGAATCAAAATACATCAGCAACAAGCCGATAAAACAGCGTTTTTCCATCTCAACGCAGCACTATCCTTTTGCGGCCAATGCTTTTGTGGAGCTTGTCAAGGAATTCGGGCTTGATGAATATGAGTTTGCGCTGAACGAAACCACGACCTATGAAACCATCGAAAATGTAAAGACGATGTTCAGCGAGCTGGGCATTGTTTATCTGAGCTATTATAATGAGACCGTGATCAGAAAAATCCTTACGGAAAACAACCTGATTTATAAGGAACTGTTTACCGCGAAGCCCCATGTATTCCTTTACAAACACCATCCTCTTGCAGAGAGCAAGTCGGTCGATCTGGAAGATTTGGAGGACTATCCTTGTATCTCCTTTGACCAAGGGCAGCACAATTCCTTCTATTTCTCGGAGGAAATCCTAAGCACGAGGACGGTGAAAAAAAACATCCGTGTCAGCGACCGCGCAGCAGTGGTCAATTTCATAATCGGCCTGGACGGTTACATGATCTCATCTGGTGTCTTCCCAAAATATCTCCACGGTGACGATATCGTTTCGATTCCCTTGAATGTGGATGAAAAAATACAGGTCGGAACAATAACGCACAAGGATGCTATTTTATCCGAGCTTGGTAAAAAGTATCTTGAAGCACTGGAACGATACGCGAAGTGTCTGTAAAAAACAACTCCTATAAGTGAAAACCGCGCTAGGTTTATAGATATAGCATAAAACTATATCAGGCTATATAAAAACAAAGTTACCCTATATGCCGAAAAGTTTGCTATACTTAACGAAATCAAACAGATTTAAGGAGGAACCCTAATGAAAGATGAAACAAAATGTTTGCATGCAGGATATCATCCGAAAAATGCAGAACCCAGAGTTATGCCGATCGTGCAGAGCACGACTTATGTTTATGATTCCACAGAAGATGTAGCCGCCGTTTTTGACGAACCAACGAAAAGCTTGATCTATTCACGTTTCGCCAATCCCACCGTGATGGCGGTTGAAGATAAAATTTCCGAACTCGAAGGCGGCGTTGGAGCGATGTGCACCACGTCGGGACAGGCCGCGACCCTACTTGCGATATTGAATATTTGCAACTCGGGCGACAGCTTTATCAGTACACCGCAGATCTACGGCGGCACGATCAATCTCTTTTCCTTTACGCTGAAAAAACTTGGAATTGAGTGCATTTATGTCTCCAAGGATGCAACGGATGAAGAGATCCATCAGGCATTCAAGCCGAACACGAAGGCTGTATTTGGGGAAACGATTGCCAATCCCGCACTGGCCGTTTTTGATATCGAACGTTTTGCAGCGATCGCCCACAGCCATAATGTTCCGCTTATTATGGACAACACGTTTGCTACCCCGATTCTCTGCAAACCGTTTAGCTTCGGGGCGGATATTATCATCCATTCGACTACAAAGTATATGGACGGCCATGCTGTTCAGGTTGGCGGCGTTATTGTCGACAGCGGCAATTTTGACTGGACAAAAGGCAATTTCCCCGACTTGACAGAGCCGG
>CAZKCB010000120.1:0-6557 GCA_964550965.1 uncultured Oscillospiraceae bacterium | reverse complement strand
CAGTTATGTGGAATCCAAGCAAATCAGTTGTTTTATCCTCCGTATGTACAAAGCTCATGATTGCGGCGGTCATACTCTTTGCATTTACGGCGCCGATGCTTGTGCAAAAATATCTTGAGTATACGGGGAAAGACCCGGCAATCATCCATTCCCTTTTGCTTACTCTTTACGCTTGCTTTTTTCCGGCGCTGACGGCTCTTCTTGCCCTTGATCGATTGCTTGCCAACATCAAAAAAGAAGATATCTTTATTCATAAAAATGTAAATCATCTTCGTGTCATTTCGTGGTGCTGTTTTGCGGTGGCGGCGATTTCGGCAATATCCGGATTCTACTATATTTTGTTTTTAGTGATCGCGGTTGCTGCAGCCTTCTTTGGGCTGATCGTTCGGGTCGTTAAAAACGTTATAGAAAAGGCAGTATATATCAAAGCCGAAAACGATTTTACAATATAGAAAGGAGGGCTGGGCTATGCCAATCATAGTAAATCTCGATGTCATAATGGCAAAAAGAAAAATATCCGCAGGGGAATTGTCGGATAGGATCGGTATTACGCCCGCAAACCTTTCTGTATTGAAAAACAATAAAGCGAAAGCAGTTCGTTTTTCAACCTTGGAAGAGATTTGCAGGGTGCTCGATTGCCAACCGGGGGATGTTTTGGAGTATGTAAAAGAGGAAGATTAAAAGGAATATCAATTAAGGGTATGAGATTAATAAAATCAGGGGGATTTTAAAATGGAAAAAGAATCGATGAATTTCACAAAGACGGATATCGGATTAGCCGGGGCGATGCTGTTATGCGGATTTTTGTACTGGGATCTTCTTTTTACGCCGGGTATGGGTTTAGGCGTTACGATCTTTACTACAGTCTTATGCCTTTCGGCTTGGGTATATTTTAGGATGAGCGGAATCAGGCAGACAAAAGAGAGTATATTCTTTTTAGCCGTTTCGATATTGGCGTCTATTCCGTTCTTCCTGTTTGACAATATTATGATCAAAATGCTCGACTTTGTCTTTTTGTCGGTGAGCTTTGTTTTATGGATCTGCTTTTCGACGGGGAGGCAAATGGGTAGCAAACTGTCGGTTTATCTGATCGGAGACCTGATCAGTCAGTTGCTCATCGTACCGTTTTCGAATTTTGGCAGTTGTTTTAAAGGGGTAACAGGGGTGTCTAAGAACCTGAGACAGGGGAAGGGAATTCTCGCCGCACTGATTGGGATCATTGTCTTTCTGCCGGTGCTGGCTGTTGTTGTCAACCAGTTGACTGCCGCAGATGCTGCCTTTGAACATCTGATCGACAGCATCCACTTTTCGTTTTCTGCGGATGTCCTAAGATATTTCATGGAGGCCCTGCTCGGTATTCCTGTTGCGTTTTATCTGTATGGTTTGGTTTACGGGGATCGCTATGGCCTGCACACGGAGCATATCACTCCGGAGGCCCTCGAAAAAAACGCGGCAGCTTTCCGAGTTGCTCCGGGCAGTGCCGTTTATGCAGCTTTGACAGCTCTAAACGCTGTCTATCTGCTCTTTTTTCTCGCGCAGGCAGCCTATCTGTTTTCCGCCTTCGGCAACAGTTTGCCGGAAACGATGACCTATGCGGAATATGCGCGGAGAGGATTTTTTGAACTCTGTACTGTGGCGGGCATCAATCTTTGTGTGATCGTACTTACCCAACTTATAACAAAACGAAAAGTATCTGATAGCACGGGAGAAAAACCCTCGGCTTCGAAAATGCTTCGAGTGGAAAGCGCTGTGCTTTGTGTGTTCACTATGCTTTTGATCGCGACTGCCCTGAGCAAAATGGGAATGTACATCAATTATTACGGGTTGACACAGCTTAGAGTTTATACGACCTGGTTTATGGTGCTGCTCTTCATAGTCTTTGCAGTCACTCTGCTGAGACAGTTCAAGAATTTCAACGGAACGCGGATCCTTGCCGTGAGTTTTGTGCTCCTGTTTCTCACGTTGTGCCTGGGGAATGCAGACGGTATGATCGCAAAATATAATATTGAGCGATATCGCGAAGGAACGCTTGAAACACTTGATATCAATGATCTTGGAAGGCTTTCGGATGCCGCTGTGCCTTATCTCTTTCAACTATACAAAGAGACATCGGAGCCAATGCTGAAAGAAGAACTTCGGGCGGCAATGCTCGGCGCTGATTATCCAGACGAAGTGCCGGGTGAAAGCGAAACTTTCGCACCGACTTTCCGCGACTTCAACCTTCAGACCTATAATGCAGACAAGATCAGGGAGACACTCCTGCTTTCTGTTGACCAAAACAGATAAGTGCCATATACTTTTAGATTAGGGCATCTATTAAGCTGATAATTGGGAGCGGGAGAAACGATCATGGATTATGAAAAACCGGACATAAAGGCCGTTAAAGCATGGAGAATAAGCAGGATCATAGGACTTGCCATCTTAGCCGTTTTTCTCACGGCCATCTTAGTGGCGGCAAACAGCCTGACACCCGCAAAGCCTTTTGTACATTACGGATACATCGCAGCCGGTATATTGATCTTGTATAAAATAATCGGGCTTATTGTATATCCTTCCATTGAATACCGTCAGTGGCGCTATTCGATCACAGAGGAGAAGGTGGAGATCCGCCACGGGATCTTTTTTTTAACGACCACGGTGATCCCGATCATCAGGATCCAGCATATCACAATGTCGAGAGGACCGATCTACCGCAAACTTGGGCTCTCAAAAGTTGAGATATCCCTTGCAAGCGGGAGTTTTGAAATTGATGGTTTGAACGAAAACACTGCCAATACGATATCAGAGATGCTCAGAGCAAAAGTGCTCGAGAGACTCAATAAAGGGGAACAACTATGAAATTCGGCCCGACAAGGGGAAACCCGTTAATGATATTCGAGCATTTCGTAAAAGATTTTGCTCTCCTGATCGGTGTTGGCTTGCTCACATTATGGAAAGGTCCGGGCATCTTGCTGGACAATACGTTTCTGATTGCGGTCGCTTTTATCAGCCCGTTTGCGGTATTGGTAAAATATTTGACCACTCGATACAGCATCGACGATGAAAAAATGATCATTGATTCCGGATTCTTCGTAAAAAAAACGATGGAGATCCCACTCAAAAGTATCACTACTGTGGATCTGTCTCAGAATCTGCTCTTTCAATTTTTTAAAGTATATAAGATCAAGGCCGACAACGCCAGTCAGACCAATGATTCGGCGAAAAAAGCGGAAGTTGTTCTCGTGCTGAAAAAGGATTTGGCACTCTATGTCAAAAATCTTCTCGAATCAAAAAAAGATGTACACCCTGAGAAAGAAGAGATGCTTCCTGAGGAGCAAGGGAAAGCGCCTTGCCTTACATGTCCGGTCTCGGATTTTCTGCTGTTGGGTGTGCTGCAGGCAAAGCTGCTGTATATTTTCACAATGATTTCGGCTGTTTCCGGAGGTTTCGCGTATATTTTTTCGCTGCTGTTCGGTGATGTCGATCTGACTGTATTGGGAGAAAAACTGATAAAAGTGATTTCTCCGGCAGTCGCCGTGATCGCGTTTCTTCTGACCGCATATATCCTGGGCGTAATATCTTCCGCTCTCCTGACGGCGATCCGGTATTATAATTTTTCGGTGACCAACCGCAAAGATTCCATTTTGCTGGAATTTGGCCTTTTTACGAAAAAAAGCTATACGCTGGCAAAAGAAAAGATCAGCGGAGTCACATTGAAACAGTCTCTGCTGATGCGGATGTTCGGATATTATACGATAGACGTCTTCATTATTGGTTACGGAGATAGCGGTGCAGACAATAAACAGGAATTATCGCTTCTTTATCCTTTGGCAAAATTGGAGCAGGTGGACGATATTTTAGCGCAATTGCTCCCGGAAATGACATTTGGCCGGAACTATCATAAGCCTGCCTCCGAATCACTGCGCTATTTTTTCTTTTGCGGAAGGATGATCTTTGGGATCGCCGTTTTTCTTGGCACGCTGATATTTGCGTTGATGGGAAAGACCATGATCCCGTTTGCCGTCCTTCTCGGAAGCGGCTTCGCCGTACTTGCGCTAACGGTCGTCAGTGTTTATCTGGAATATCGCATCACAGGAATATATGCGAATCGTGAAGTCGTTTCGGTCTGCCGTGGGATCTTCACAAAACAGATGACCTTTGTAAAAACGGAGAAGATCGAGAGCGTGTCGGGGCATAGCACCGTGTGGAAAGAGAAAAAGGGGATCACGACGATCAAACTTGGTTTTCTGGCACCGCTTAGGGTCGCCAATATCAGTGCAAGAAATATGTCTCTTCCTGAATATGAAGAGGTCCGAGAGGTTCTTTATCTTTGATCTCACCGTTATATGAATCAGCGAAATGACTAATCCCGTTATAATGTAAAAACGGCCCCAGTTTAAAACTGAGACCGTTTTTTTATGGCGACCTAGAGAGTTAATATGCTACGAAGAAGCACAGCTTAAAGAAGAATATTGGCCTGTAGAAGCCCATGTGCTTTTGGGCTTGCTGCTTTCACCGAAAGGGCGTTTGAGTTTCAGGGACATCAGTTCCCATCGGCTCGAAGCACCTAATTTGCGATATAGATTTTGCAGATGCTTTTTCAGTGTATTGGAACTGATGCAAAGTTCGTCCGCAATATCTTCATTCGTGCGTTCCTGGAAAACCAATTGAAGGATTTCCGCTTCGCGGCCGGTGAGCCCATATTCGTTGATCAGGTAAAGAAAAATATCATCGCTCTCTTCCCCTCGTTCCCCTTTTATGTATTCTCTGTAAAAACGGGCATTTAGGTGTTCCCCTACAATATTTAACATAAAGAGCTCATCATCTGTAAAATCGCCCATTTCCGTTGAACGATAAAGGCTCAGTGTTCCCAGGAGTTTGTTGTTATCCGCAATCGACAGATCGACCGAATAATGAAGCTTATATGGAAGATAGCATTTTTGATATCTCGGAGTTTTCACTCGATCTTCCTCCGGCAAGAGGTCAGTGTCTCTGACGATCATGGCCTTGCTGTTAAAAAGCATCCAACGGCTGTGGTCGCGGTCTTCAATGGAAAGATAATCTTTTTCCATTGCGGAAAAAGAATCCGGCAGGCAAATCGGTTCGCAAAGAAGATTTGCCGATTCTGTATGATCTGCCATAAGGAAGCTCGCGCAAGTGCTTGGGATCAGATTTTCTAAAAGACTCAAAACGATGATCTGCATTTCCCGAAAATCAAGAACGTTGTAAATTTGATAAAAGATGTTGTTGATGCACATAAAGTCATTCTTTTTCATTTTAAAATCCCCATTTCTAATGTTAATGCGCAATAGTACCTTTCATATAATCGATGCGAACCGTTTCTTAGGGATTTAAGGGTAGTTTCAACAAAAATCGTAGCTTGGTTTTTGTATTGCAGAATTTTATGTAAAATTTGCCGAAATAGATCCTTCATTCCATGTAATGGTTTCGTTTTGACGGAATCATTCCCGCCGGTACTCTTTTCAAGATAAAAAAAGTGTAGCATTATCAACGCTTCTTGTCTATTCTCCGCGATTAATTAGTTTTTACTCCCTTTGTAATACAAGGAGTATAAGAAGAGCATGTTAATCTCAAATATGGTTAAAAATTCATATTGAGGGGTCATTGTTTCCAATTCTTCTGATGGTTACAATTGAATTACAACTTGCACAATACGAAAAAATGTTCGTTAGTCCGGATTTGGCAAAACATCCGGTCTGGGAAATGATTTTTAGGAGAATAAAATGAAAAGTGAAATCAACCGTGCCATAATGGCAAAAATTGAAAGCAGACTTTATGATACGAGCTTTAAAAGTACTCTGGCCAGAGGGAATGTTGGTGTAAGAGCAGCTGCACTACAAAATGAAAAAGAAAAGAAAGCTGTTGCCGAAAAAATGCCGGCTTATCAGCCGAAAAAAGCAGGCTACGCACAAACTCAGGAATAAAAATAGAAGACAGAGAAAACAGAAACAGGACATCAGAGGCTTTGCAATATGCCGTTGATGCCCTTTTTTCTTTTCACATTGCACAGATGCGATGCCTTATGTTAGTATAGAACAAGCTTTTAAAAATTATGCAAGGAGGAAAACTAAATGCCCTCTTCGGCCCGCATGCTCTGCCGGGATGTGATGTTTTTTTGCTTTTTCAGTTCCATGCCTTTTGTCGGTTTTTGGTCGGGCATTCTTTATCATAAAATCCAAACGATTGGTACGAACACGGTTGCGCTTCTGGCTGACACGTTTGGAACCGTGATCCTGGTCTGCCTCGCCTCTGCGGTTACTGCCGGGATCGCGTTTCGAAGGACTTATCGAAAAAAACAAGTACCTTCAGTGATTAAAAAAGAGCAATTCTGGAGACTCCTTCCCGAGAAACCATGGGCTTTTGGATTCGTGCTTGGTGTTTATGCTTCCATTATATTAACGTTTCTTTTTGATATGACGTATGAATTCTTTGCCTGGTCCGAAATCACGATGACGGAGTTCGTCCTTGTTAAAATGGCTTATTCCGGCACACTGGGCTCTCTTGTCGGGGGATTGACCATCTATATGTTGCTTCCGAAAGCAACTTCTCAAACGTCA
>CAZKCB010000119.1:0-6590 GCA_964550965.1 uncultured Oscillospiraceae bacterium | reverse complement strand
CATGCAGTCCTCGAAGCTATGGCTATCGGCGGTTATGCTATCGGCGCAACCAAAGGTTACCTCTATGTCAGAGCTGAATATCCGGTAGCTGTACACAGACTCAAGATCGCGATTGCCCAGGCAGAAGCAAAAGGCCTTCTCGGCAAGAACATCATGGGAACCGGCATTGACTTCGAAGTTGGTATCAGACTCGGTGCAGGCGCATTCGTATGCGGCGAAGAAACTGCCCTGATCGCTTCCATCGAAGGTAAGCGCGGAATGTCCAGAAATAAGCCTCCTTTCCCGGCCAACAAGCGACTCTGGGGCAAACCGACCGTTATCAATAACGTAGAAACTCTTGCGAACATTGCCCAGATCTACCTCCACGGTGCAGACTGGTTCAAAAGCTTCGGTACAGAGAAATCTGCCGGAACAAAAGTATTTGCTCTTGGTGGAAAAATCAACAACACCGGTCTTGTCGAAGTAGCGATGGGAATCACTCTCAGAGAAGTTATCTATGATATCGGCGAAGGTTGCCCTGGCGGAAAAGCTTTCAAAGCTGTACAGACAGGTGGACCCTCCGGCGGATGCATCACTGCAGAAAGCCTGGATACACCGATCGACTTTGATAACCTCGTTGCAATCGGTTCCATGATGGGTTCCGGCGGAATGATCGTTATGGACGAAGACAACTGCATGGTCGACATCGCACGCTTCTTCCTTGACTTCACCGTTGATGAATCTTGTGGAAAATGTACTCCTTGCCGTGAAGGTACTCGCAGAATGCTTGAAATTCTCGATAAAATCACTGCCGGAAAAGGTACACCCCAGGATCTGGATAACCTCGATGATTTAGCAGCAAACATCAGACTTACTTCCCTCTGCGCATTAGGTCAGACAGCTCCGAACCCCGTCCTGTCGACAATGAAGCACTTCAAAGACGAATATGCTGCTCACGTAAATGACAAGAAATGTCCTGCAGGCGTATGCCAGGCGCTCCTTTCCTACTTCATCACAGATGACTGCAAAGGCTGCACCAAATGCGTTAAGGTTTGCCCCGTAGGTGCAATTACCGGCAGTGTCAAAGAAAAGCATGTAGTCGACGACGCCAAGTGCATCAAGTGCGGCGCTTGTATGGATGCCTGCTCGTTCAAGGCTATCATTAAAAAATAGGAGGACAGGGTAACATGGAAAAAGTAAACGTAACCATAAATGGGATCGCCGTAAGCGTTCCCAGTGACTATACCGTCTTATTAGCGGCAAGAGAAGCAGGAATCGATATCCCGACTCTCTGCTATCTGAAGGACATCAACGAGATCGCCGCTTGCAGAGTCTGCGTAGTAGAAGTAGACATCAACGGCGTTGCGATGAGAAATCTTCCTGCTTCCTGCATCCTGCAGGTACAAGAAGGCATGAATGTCAGAACAAACACTGCACAGGTCAGAAAAGCTGTTAGAAATAACGTAGAGTTGATCCTTGCAAACCACAACAGAGAATGCCTGATCTGCAAAAGAAACGGTTCCTGCGAATTGCAGAAACTCTGCGATGAACTCGGAATCAAAGAAATTCCTTATGATGGCGTAAAGAGAAAGGCTGTCGTTGATGACCTCTCCCACTCGATCGTCAGGGATTCCAGCAAGTGCATCCTCTGCGGAAGATGTATCAGCGTCTGCAGAGACGTTCAGGGCATCGGCGTTCTGGACTTCACACACAGAGGCTTCAACACAGAAGTTGCTCCGGCTTTCGATTTCAGCATGAGAGATGTTGACTGCGTATTCTGCGGTCAGTGTATCAATGCTTGCCCGGTTGCTGCTCTGAAAGAAAAATCCAACATCGATGATGTTTGGGCTGCAATCGACGATCCCGATAAGATCGTAGTTGTTCAGACTGCTCCGGCTGTCAGAGCTTCGCTCGGCGAAGAATTCGGACTGCCCGTCGGAACTCCGGTTACCGGCAAGATGGTAGCAGCGCTCAAGAGAATCGGCTTTGACAAGGTATTTGATACCAACTTCTCCGCCGACCTCACCATCATGGAAGAAGGAACTGAGCTCCTCAGCAGAGTTACCACCGGCGGAAAACTGCCGATGATCACTTCCTGCTCCCCGGGCTGGATCCGTTACTGCGAAATGAAGTATCCTGATTTCCTCGACAATCTTTCTACCTGCAAATCACCGCAGCAGATGTTCGGAGCGATCGTAAAGAGCTACTACGCAGAAAAAGAAAAGATCGATCCCAAAAAGATCGTTTCCGTTTCGATCATGCCCTGTACTTCGAAGAAGACAGAAGCAAACCGTCCGGAAATGGAAGTTGATGGTCTCAGAGACGTCGATTTCTCCTTGACAACAAGAGAACTTGGCGACATGATCAAGCAAGCTCGCATCAACTTCACAGCTCTTGCTGACGAAGAATGTGACAGCATCCTCGGTGCTGGAACAGGCGCAGCTGTAATCTTCGGAGCAACCGGCGGCGTTATGGAAGCTGCTCTCAGAACCGTTGCTGACATCCTGACAGGTCAAGACCTCAAGGATATCGAATACAAGGTCTGCAGAGGAATCGAAGGCGTCAAGGAAGCCACTGTGACCCTCCCGATCGGCGGAGTACCCACCGAAATCAACGTTGCGATCGCACATGGCACAGCCAATGCGGCAAAGGTTCTCGATGCAATCAGAGCTGGTGAAAAGAACTATCATTTCATCGAAGTCATGGCTTGCCCTGGCGGCTGCGTACACGGCGGCGGACAGTCCCACGTTTCCGCAAAAACCAGACTCGATGTCAATCCGAAGGTCAACAGAGCAAACGCACTGTATTCCGAAGACGAAAGGCTTGCTCTCAGAAAGTCGCATGACAATCCGGAAGTCAAGGCTCTTTATGCGGATTACCTCAAAGAAGCAAACGGACATCTGTCCCACAAGCTTCTCCACACTCATTACCACAAGAGAGACGTATATTGCCAGGATTAATCCTGCCATTGTCTCTGAATACATAAACAACAAAAGAGCGGCGGCCCAATGGGCCGCCGTTTTCTTGTCACTTTTATTTACTTTGAGATCCCCTCTGCTTCCGGTCTTCAAATGCCTTATACCAGAATACTTCCGCCGATAAATTCCCGAAGGATCGAGTTGTTCGCAATGTTTGAATCATCATCGATCGTCTTGAAAAAGCGGAGGAATTTGAGCATCCTGACCGCTTCGCAATATGTTTCCTCTTCCGGCGTGATCGCATCAAGCAGCGGTTCCGCGTATTTTTTCAGCACTGCCAGCTCATAGATATGTGAAGAGTTAAAGAGCACATCCGCTTCACTGTTAAAAGGGAAAATATTCTTGTCTTCTCCGGCTCTTACCTTTGGCCACTGCTCGATCGTGCTCTGTGCATTATGCCCGCGGAAGTTATGATCTCTGACAATGCGGCGGAGCATCCTCGCGTCTGTGGTCGGGATCCGGTTGTGGTTGTCGATGTTGAGCTGCGTCAGCGGGCTGATGTATATCTTGTATTTTGTCTCCTCAGGTATCTCTGAGGTAAGTTCTTTATTCAAACCGTGAATGCCTTCAATAACGATCGGCTGTCCGTTTCTCGCCCGGGTAATACGTTGCCCAAAGACTTTTGTACCCTCTTTGAAATCAAAAGTAGGCAGATCGACAGCCTTCCCTGCAAGCAAGTCGTTCATGTTCTGATTGAAGAGCCCTAAGTCGAGAGCATCGATATCTTCAAAATTATATTCGCCGCTCGGCAGGCACGGTGTTTCCGTACGCTCAACAAAATAATCATCGGTTCCCAGGTAAAGCGGTTTTTGGCCATTCACCATGAGCTGGATGCAAAGCCTTTTAGCGAAAGAGGTCTTTCCGGAGGAACTCGGCCCGCAAATCAAAACGATGCGTTTTCCCTCCTTTAAGATGTGGTCGGCGATCTGCGCGATCTTTTTTTCATGAAAGGCTTCAGAAACCTGCATGATTTCTTTGTATTCACCGTTTTCAACCTTCTGGTTCAATTCTCCTACATAAGAGATCCCCATAAGATTGCCCCATTTTTTTGCTTCTCCAAATGCTTGATAAAGGAGTCTTTCATCCTGAAACGGCGGCACACGATCGGGAACAAGCTGAGACGGAAAGCGAAGCAAGACGCCGTTTCTGTATCTGCGAAGTTCAAAGTGCTTTATGTAACCTGAGGAAGGCACCATCGTTCCGTAAAAGAAATTATGGAAACCATCACAAGAATAGATGGGAACCGTTTCAACCTGAGAGGCCCGGCCGAGCATACGCATCTTTTCGTCATGATCCCCTCCCGAGAGCAAGTGAAAGGCCTCTTCCTTCTGTAATTCACTTCTCACAAAAGGCAGATCCTGTTCTACAATTTCTCTCATGCGTTTTTCGATCAGTGCAAGGGTTTCATCGGGCACACGATCTCTTGTTTTTATGTCGGTGTAAAGCCCTCGGTTCAAAGAATTTTCAATCAATACGCGGACATTGCCGACAATATCATGCACTGCTTTAAGATAAATAAACGAAACACTCCGCTGGTATATTTGGCTTGCAGAAGGATCTCGAATATCAAGGAACGTAATTTTGCAGGCTTCTTCGATTTTTTGGTTCAGGGCACGCACACGGTTTTTTATTTTTGCAGCCAATATCTGATAAGGAAGATCCTTCTGATATTTCTTTAAAATATCTTCTACGGTACTTCCCTGTTCCACCTTTATTTTGATCCATTCTGCATTCGGTGCTGTCTTAAGGCTCACATCGATCATCATGCCGTATCCTCCGCTTCATTTATTATTTGTTCTAAAGCAATTTCTCGTTTCTTCTATTGCTATATTGTAGCATATTTCGATTCAATTTCCAGCGATTCAGCCCAATTCAGTCCGAAAGGTTTTATCCCCCCACGAACCTTAAATTTAATTTTCTGCATTCTGCTTGACAACCTCAAGAGATGAAGTTACAATTCAACTAATTACATTTTTTAAAAAGTGATGACAGGGTAAAGTAAGTGATCGTTCCCGTTCCCAGAGAGCCGGATGAGCTGTGAACCGGCAGCAGGAGCCCCACTGAAGTTCCCCCTCGAGCTTGTCCGTTGAACTGGACTCCCGCCCTAAGCGTTGGTGTTCAAGTAGGCAGATACGGTTTCCCCCGTTATAGGGATATGGATATTATGTCCTGAGAGGCTGTCGGTTTTCTGCAAAGAAGCCGGGGCAACAAGAGTGGTACCGCGGGTCTTCCCGTCTCTTATGAGACGAGAGGATTTTTTGTTTTATACGATAGGAGGCAGGAAAATGATTTGGAATCAACCAAGGGAGTGCATGTCCCGGGATGAAATGACTCATCTGCAAAGTGCAAGATTAAAAGAGTTAGTACTAAGAGTTTATCATAATGTTCCTTTTTATCGCACAAAAATGCAGGAATTGGGCATCGAGCCTGCAGATATCAAGGAACTTTCAGATATCGTAAAACTTCCCTTTACGACAAAACAGGATCTTCGTGACAATTACCCGTTTGGTCTTTTTGCTGTTCCGAAAAGTGAGATCGTCCGCGTACATGCATCTTCGGGAACCACCGGGAAATCGACCGTTGTCGGATATACAAGAAAAGATATCGATACTTTTTCCGAAGTCGTTGCAAGATCACTTGCTTCAGCCGGTGCAACAAGAGATGACTTCGTTCAGATCGCTTATGGCTACGGCCTTTTCACCGGCGGACTCGGGATCCATTACGGAGCGGAAAAGCTTGGGGCTGCTGTTGTTCCTATTTCAGGAGGAAACACCGCAAAACAACTCCAGCTTCTTCAGGATTTCGGCAGTACCGTTTTAGCTTGCACGCCTTCTTATGCCGCTTAACTTTCGGAAGCGAACGAAACACCAGGCCTCCATCCCGCCACCTTGCCTCTCCGGATCGGCGTTTTTGGTGCGGAGCCATGGACACCGGCAATGCGGGCCAAGATCGAAGAAGGACTGAAAATCACTGCCTTTGACATCTATGGCTTGAGTGAGATCATCGGCCCCGGCGTTTCTGTCAGCTGTGAATATCAGGACGGACTCCATATACAGGAGGATCATTTCATTCCCGAAATTATCAACCCGGAAACCTTAGCGCAAATGGATCAAGGTGAAACAGGCGAACTTGTCTTCACGACACTTACAAAAGAGGCTCTGCCGCTTCTTCGCTACCGCACACGTGACCTTTCAAGTCTCAATTATACTCCCTGCCAATGCGGACGTACCAATGTACGAATGGCTAAAATTTTCGGTCGTTCAGATGATATGCTTATCATTCGCGGTGTCAACGTATTCCCTTCTCAAGTAGAAAGCATCCTTCTTGAGATCCCGGAAGCAAAACCGCATTATCAACTCGTCGTTGACCGAAAGGGAACACTCGATACGTTGGAAGTCCAAGTTGAAATCGATGACCGCTTCTTCTCGGACGAAGTCGTTGCCCTTGAAAAAATAAATAAGAAAATCAAACATAAGCTTGAAAGTGTACTGGGGATCAGTGTTATACTTAAGTTGGTCGAACATAACACCATTGCGAGAAGCGAAGGGAAGGCCCAGCGAGTCATGCACAGGAGAAACCTGTAGGAAAGGAAATGTGAACGAATAAACCAGAAAACAACTTTCGGTATATCTC
>CAZKCB010000118.1:0-6602 GCA_964550965.1 uncultured Oscillospiraceae bacterium | reverse complement strand
GGAAGCAAGAAGATAATAATAAGGCACCATTTCTTTTTCGTTGTTTTAGACTCATTCACCACCCAGTTCAGAAAAACAGGTGGCTGCTTCTTACATCCTCGAAGCCGCAACGTTGAGAGCGGTGCAAACGTCTTCTCCCGTCTTATATTTAGCCTTTTCGATTGCTTCGACGATCGCACGAATAGCATCTTCGTTGGAAGCCAAATTCGGTGCAAAACCGCCTTCATCGCCCACCGAAGTATTGAAGCCTTTTGCCTTGAGAACCGCTTTCAGATTATGGAACACTTCTGTTCCCATACGAAGTCCTTCACGGAAAGACTTTGCCCCGACCGGCATGACCATGAATTCCTGGATATCGACATTATTATCAGCATGCTGGCCGCCGTTGAGGATGTTCATCATCGGTGTGGGGAGAAGTTTGGCATTTACGCCTCCGATGTACTGAAAAAGAGGAAGTCCCAGAGATGCTGCGGCAGCGTGTGCGTTTGCAAGGGACACCGCCAAAATAGCATTGGCTCCAAGCTTTGCTTTATTAGGAGTTCCGTCAAGCTCGATCAAAAGTTTGTCCAAACCGACCTGATCAAAAACATTCCAGCCGATGATTTCAGGAGCAATGATCTCATTTACATTGTCAACTGCGTTTAAAACGCCTTTTCCCATATAGCGGGAAGGATCTCCGTCGCGAAGCTCAACTGCTTCAAAAATGCCTGTTGATGCGCCGGAAGGAACCATTGCGCTTCCCATCGAACCATCTTCAAGATAAACTTCAACTTCTACAGTCGGGTTTCCTCTCGAATCCAAAATTTCACGAGCGGTCACCTCTTCGATATAACACATAATATTCACACCTTTCTATTGCTTTTACATTTATTCGCATACACGCGGCGAGATTGCATCTCGCCGCGAATAATGAATCATTATTATTTTGTTTGCTGCAAACAGAATCAGAAATTTACGATCTCAAGAAATTGCTCAGGCGAGAGGCTGGCTCCGCCTACAAGCGCTCCGTCGATCTCGTACATATTCATAAGTTCTGTTGCATTTGAAGGCTTTACACTGCCGCCGTACTGGATCGTAACGCTGTCTGCAGTTTCTTCATCATAAAGCGAAGCGATGACCCCGCGAATATGCCCGCACATCTCATCAGCCTGTTCCGGACTCGCGGTTCTCCCTGTTCCTATGGCCCATACGGGTTCATAGGCAACGGTAAGCTTTTTGACCAATTCCGTGGAAAGATCAGCAAGTGCGGCTTTCATTTGTGCTTCTACTATAAGCAAAGCTTTCCCTGCATCTCTCTCTTCGAGCACCTCACCAACACAAAGGATCGGAAGTATCCCACAGGAAAATGCGCTGTGAAGTTTCTTATTCACACTTTCATCGGTTTCACCAAAATACTGTCTTCTCTCGGAATGTCCAATGATGCAGTAGTCGACTCCGAGTTCCGCAAGCATCGGCCCCGATATTTCACCTGTATAAGCACCTTCTTTTTCAAAATGCATGGTCTGTGCACCAACTTTGATCCCGGTTCCTTTGAACGCCTCGATCAAAGCTGCTAATTGCGTGAACGGAGCGCAGATCGCTACATTTACATCAGAAGGCTCATAGATTTTTTTAAATTTCTCCGCAAAATCAAGTGCTTCCTTGGTTGTTTTATACATTTTCCAGTTTCCTGCAATAAACGGTTTTCTCATTTTTTCTCCCCTATTTCTTGTTTGAAGATCCTTGTTGCGCACCGACCTATTTATCGAGGAGAACCCCAACGCCCGGCAGGATCTTGCCTTCGAGATACTCCAAAGATGCGCCGCCACCAGTCGAGACATGGCTCAACTTATCCGAAAATCCAAATTCGCGAACAGCAGCAGCAGAATCACCTCCACCGATGATAGTCACTGCGCCACTTTCCGATAGTGCCTTGGCGATTGCTTTGGTTCCAACTTCAAAATTAGGCATTTCAAAAACGCCCATTGGGCCATTCCAGAAAATCGTTTTTGCACGTTTGATCTCCTCGGAAAACAAGAGGATGCTTTTTTCTCCAATATCAAGCCCCATGCGGTCCATGGGGATTTTATCGGCATCATACCGGGCGAAATCAGTCTCATTTTTGAATTCTTTTGCTGCGATCACATCAGTCGGCAAAAGCAAACGAACCCCCTTGTTCTTTGCTTTTTCGATCAGGGAACGTGCCATGTCTTCCATCCCTGATTCGTGTAAAGAGGTTCCTACCGCATAGCCTTTTGCTGCGAGAAAGGTATATGCCATGCCTCCTCCAATAATCAAGCTATCGACTATATTCAGCAAACTCTCAATCACCAGAATTTTATCATTTACTTTTGCACCGCCCATGATTGCAAGAAATGGCCTTTCAGGGTTTTCGAGGGCCGTGCCCAAATATTTTATCTCTTTTTCCATAAGAAAACCCGATACCGAGGGCAGAAACGCCGAAATTCCAGCAGTAGAGCAATGCGCCCTATGTGCAGAGCCAAATGCATCATTCACGTATATGTCTGCAAGATCTGCAAGCTCCTTAGAAAACGCCACCTCATTCTTCGTTTCTTCCTTTCGGAAGCGCACATTTTCAAGTAAGAGAACCTGGCCAACTTGCAATTCGGTGGCGGTTTTTCTTACTTCTTCATTGACTACTTCGTTAACCGGAAAAAACAGGATCTCCTTCCCAAGGAGTTCCGATAGTCTCTTTGCAACTGGGGCAAGAGAATATTTTTGCTCAGGACCCGCTTTCGGTCTTCCAAGATGCGACATTAAAATAAGTTTTGCTCCGTTGTCAAGCAAATAGTTGATCGTAGGCAGAGCACTGGTGATTCGGATATCATCGGTGATAGCGCCCGTTTCATCCTGCGGCACGTTAAAATCACACCTTACAATAACGCGCTTGCCTTTTACGTCTATATCTTTTACTGTTTTTTTCATGCTTCTGACCTTTATAGTCCTTTCGCAACCACATATTCCACGAGGTCGATTGCTCTGTTGGAATAACCCCATTCATTATCATACCAGGATATGATCTTAAGCATATTCCCACCGATCAGCATAGTCGAAAGTGCATCGATGATCGAAGATCTGGTATCCATCTTAAAATCAATGGAAACCAAGGGCTCATCACAATATCCCATGATCCCGCAAAGCTCGCCTGCTGCAGCTTTCTTCAAGACTTCGTTTACTGCTTCTTTCGTGGTTTCTTTTTTTAATTCAAATACGATGTCCACGACCGAAACCGCCGGGGTCGGTACGCGGATCGCCATTCCATTGAGTTTTCCGGCAAGCTGAGGCAGCACGAGGGAGACGGCCTTTGCGGCGCCTGTTGTTGTCGGTATCAAAGAAACACCTGCGGCTCTTGCTCTGCGCAGGTCTTTGTGAGGAAGATCGAGAATCTTCTGGTCATTTGTGTAAGAGTGGATCGTTGTCATCAAGCCTCTTTCGATTCCGAATTCCGCATCGATAACTTTTGCAAATGGCGCAAGGCAATTTGTGGTGCAGGAAGCATTCGAAAGAACATGGTGAAGTTTCGGATCATATTTTTCTTCGTTGACACCCATGACGACAGTGAGATCCTCATCGGTGGCCGGAGCAGATATGATTACCTTCTTCGCGCCAGCTTTGATATGCTTTTCCGCATCGGCCCTTTTTGTAAAAAGTCCGGTCGATTCGAGAACGACTTCGACTCCGAGTTCTTTCCAAGGAAGCTCTTCAGGGTTTCTGACCGCCAGTATCTTAACTTCCTTGCCATTAACAACGATTGCATCCGCTTTTGCTTCGATCGTTCCTGGGAACTTTCCAAAGCAGCTGTCATACTTCAGCAGATGTGCAAGTGTCGCCGGATCGGTAATGTCATTGATTGCAACGATCTCAAAGTTTACATCTTTTCCCATCGCAACTTTGAATGCATTCCTTCCGATCCTTCCAAATCCGTTAATTCCTACCTTTGTCTTCATCTCGTTTTCCTCCATGTACCATGTGATCAAGAATATAATAATGTTTTAATACCTCTTCCTCTTTGAGGATGAGGGAAGATTCATTTCATCTCTGTATTTTGCTACAGTCCGGCGAGATATTTCAATTCCTCTGTTCAAAAGAAGCTCTGCAATATGCTGATCCGAATATGGCGCTTTTGGATTTTCAGCCTCAATGATCTCACGGATAAAGCTTTTTACACTTTCAGAAGCAATGCCAAGGCCATCACTTCCGGATACTCCGCTTGTAAAGAAATATTTGATTTCAAAAAGGCCTCTTGGGGTCTGCATATATTTGCCGTTTACCGATCGGCTCACCGTCGACTCATGGATCCCGAGTTCATCGGCAATTTGCTTTAATGTCAGGGTTTTTAAATATTTTTGGCCATGCTCAAAGAAGTTTTCCTGATAGCGGACAACTGCCGAGACAACATTGAAAATCGTTTGTCGCCTCTGTTCTATGCTTTTGATCAGCCACATCGCAGAATTCAATCGTCCGGTCAGATATTTCGATATGGTAGAATCTTTGTCCGACTCAAGAAGCATTTTCTGATAGTAATGGCTGATATTCAGCCTTGGGGCCGTAGTGTCATTTACTGTTACAATATATTCGTCGCCCACCTTTTCGACCGTCACATCCGGAATGATGTAGCGATTATCGTTTGCAGACCCGAATTGCCTGCCTGGCTTTGGCTCCAGTGTTCTTATGATATCACTGACTTCCTGTGCCTCATTGATCGTGATGCCGACCGCCTTTGCGATGACACTGAGGCGATTCGCCGCGATATCTTCCAGGTGATTTTCAATGATTTGTTTTGTTTGTTCCGTATCGTCTCCGTAATAAGCCATCTGGATCATCAGACATTCAGCAAGGTTTCTGGCTCCGACTCCTACAGGTTCAAACCCCTGAACGATCTTCAAGGCTTCTACTACCCTTTCTTCCTTTATTCCAAATGCCTTGGCTACTTCTTCCGTAGACACCGTAAGATAGCCGTTTTCATCTAGGGCTTCGATGAGATATTTTGCTACTTCTTTGGAAGTTGGATCCATGCGCGACATTTGAAGCTGCGTCATCAGGTAATCACTGAGTGTTACTTCCGCGGATGCAAACTGCTCGTAAGTGTACTCGCTTTTTTCGGCAGTCTGCTGCCACTGAGTGTAACTGATATCATCATATTCCCGCTCTCGGATCTGCTCGATCCAGTCGATTTCATGGTCTTCACGGGTTTTTTCATAAGGTTCTTCTTCGCGCGGAATAAGAGGTTCTTCGGCGCTGCCTTGCGCTTCCGGCTCCTCTGTTTTTTCAGGCTTTTCCAAAATAGGGTTAGCAAGAAGCTGGTCCTCGACGTAGTTCTCCAGTTCCTGCGTGTTAAACTGCAGTATCTGGATCGCTTGGATCAGCTCCGGCGTCATGACCAGTTTTTGCGATTGTTCAATTGTTAGTTCGTAACCCAATTTCATTTTTGTACCATTCCGTTGTCCCTACTCCGTCTCTGCATACTTTTTAAAGGCAGGATGCTTTCTGTTTGAAGACATAACAATACAAAGCAATAGGCCTATATTTATATTATAGCACTGTTCACTAGTGTTTTGAAACCTCAATCAGGAAATAACCCATCTTTTTAATATGCTCGACCACATGTTCTATACTATTTACGATATCCATGTACATAACACCGGAGCCGGGGCTGCATACTCCGCTTGAAAGGCGATTGATGTGATGTTCCCTGATTTCTGCAACCATGGCTTTTGTGTTGATTTCCGAAGAAAGCACCTTGTTGGCAAGGACCGCATCTTTTGTTTCCATCGCCTTTATGATCCCCTGGATCGTCAACTCAACGCGTTCATGGAATGCTTTCATCTCGTTTTCTGCATCTTTACTGAAAGAAATGCTATTTTCCTTATTGTAAACTGCAAGCTCTGCTATATTGATCGAAAGATCTGAAATCCGCTCGATATCACTGGATACACCAAGCATGAGATTCAGCATTTCATGCTGATCCTTACTTATTTTTCTCTGTGCGAGTTTTACAAGATAAATCTCGATTTCCCGTTCTGTTTTAAGAATGACATCTTCCATCTGCCGGATCTTCTCAAGTTCCCGCTCATCTTTTTCTTCAACACAGTGAAAACTCATTTTATATGAAGCGAAAGCCATTTTTGAAAGGCGAATGATTTCAGTGTAGGTTTGTGCCAATGCAAGGCCAGGAGTTTCAAGCATCCGCATATCAAGATTTCCTGCTTGAGTCGCGACAGGATCTTTTGAGAGAACGATCTTATCAGAGGCCTTCGCCAGAAGATCTATAAAAGGAAGACAAAGCACCGTAGATCCTATGTTGAAAAGAGTATGCGAGTTTGCAACCTGACGAGGAAGATCATTTGCAGATAAACCGCTTATAAAGTCAAAGGAAAATTCTCTAAAAAACAGGATCATGACGATTGCGCCGCTCAAATTCAGCAAAAGGTGGATGACCGCAGCTCTTTTTGCAGTTCTTCCAAGTCCCCTGCTTGAGAAAAGTGCCGGAAAGCACTTCCCGATATTGACGCCAACGATCAGCGGCATGATCATTTCAGAGTAGAGCAAACCCTGTGCAGACATGGCGATCATAATGCCCGTCGTTAAGCTGCTGCTATGTG
>CAZKCB010000117.1:0-6687 GCA_964550965.1 uncultured Oscillospiraceae bacterium | reverse complement strand
AGAAAGCTCTGTTTCCTCTCCGAAATAAATGATCACAAATTCGTCCCCGCCCCAGCGGCTGATGATATTTTTTTCATCTCCAAAATAATGGGTGAGGGTTCCACCCAATTTCTTTAATACTTCATCGCCGAGCAAATGTCCCTTTTTATCATTGATCAGCTTGAAATTGTCGATATCCATAAAGATGAGGTATCCGTTTTCTTCACCGGAATCAAACATTTCCTGCAGGATTTTATTGACGTTTCTTCGGTTCAACAAGCCGGTCAGTTCATCATAGTGTGCGTGCGTCAAAAGAGTTTTGTTCATCTTCGAATAGGCGTTTGAGAAGCTTCGGAGGATGAGAAAGCTAAGGATGAGGATGATAGGGACTTGGATCATTCGATCGATATACCGTGAAGTCATATCATAAACAGGTATGTTTTCGGGGAAGAAATAAGCGTAGCTGTACATTCCCATGAAAATCACAAGCATAGCTGAAACAAGAATATTGCGGTAGAACCCTTCAAATATAAACGTAATAATGATAAGCCCAATAAACATATAGGCGATGGTATCGCTTTTTGTTCCTCCGCCGTCAATAAAGCCGATCGGAAGAAAAACCGTAACCAATAAAAGGACAAGAAAAAACCTCATAAACTCCGAAAAACCTTTATATTTATCATATAAAAAGCAGATCGCAGCAATGAAAAATAAAGACATCCATTTTATATTAACCGTTAAAGGCAAATCCGTGATCAAATTGCCGATTACAGAAAAAATGGGTAAAACCATCAATGATTTCAAGACAATAGAGAAGAGTTTGTTCTTAAGCGTGTTTTCTTCCATTATTAAGTTGTCCTTGCTTCGCTTTCATTTTACATTTTTGCTTATATTAATAAAACCATATTATATAGAAAATAACAATTGAAAAATTCGAAAAATAATCAAAAAGAGTATGTGATGATTAAAATGACATATAATAATACTATGTAATGATAAAAAATGCATGAAAACTTTGCAAAATTAGACGTCAACTGTCTTGTCAGCTGTAAACACTTATGATATATTCATTTTAATAAATTATTTATCATATCATCCATGTAATGGGATCATAAAAGCGAAAAACAGGAGCGGGGAAATGAATCCGATCACAAACAAAATCACAGAACTGAAAAAAGAAAAAGATGCTGTTATTTTAGCACATTATTACGTTGATGGCGAAGTCCAGTCTATTGCCGACTATGTGGGAGATTCTTATTATTTGAGTAAACTTGCCGCAGACCTTCCAAACAAAACGATCGTATTTTGCGGTGTGGAATTTATGGGGGAAAGTGCAAAAATCATAAGCCCCGAAAAGACAGTTCTCATGCCTGCTTCGGATGCCGACTGTCCGATGGCACATATGGCCGATGCTGAAGAAGTTCGCAAAATGAGAGAAGCGCATGAAGATCTCGCAGTTGTCTGCTATATCAATTCAACGGCAGAAATCAAAGCAGCTTCGGACGTTTGCGTCACTTCATCGAATGCATTGAAAATCATAAAGAAATTAAAGCAGAAAAACATATACTTTATTCCGGATGCGAATCTGGGAAAATATTTGGCAAAAATGATTCCTGAAAAAAACTTTTATTTTAATGAAGGTTTTTGCTGCGTGCATGTAGGGATCAGTCCGGAAGCTGTCGAAAAAGCAAAAGAGGCTCATCCGAACGCAAAGGTGCTTGCACATCCGGAATGTACAGCGGGAGTGCTTTCTTTGGCTGATTATATCGGAAGCACATCCGGGATCATTGATTTTGCAACGAAGGAAGAGGACACGGAGTTTATTGTTTGCACAGAAATCGGAGTACTGTTTCAAATGCAGCAGAAAAATCCTGAAAAACACTTCTATCTGCCGGAACAGAATCAGGTATGCCAGGATATGAAAAAGATAACGCTTCAGAAGGTAGTCGATTGCCTTGAGTCAATGAGCAATCAGGTAGAACTTGATGAAGCATTGCGCCTAAAAGCAGGAAAAGCGCTTCAAAAAATGCTGGAGCTTGCCGAATAAAACGAAAATAGAGAAAAAAGAAAGGGTGGCTGTATGTTGTATATGGAAAAAAGAGATGTCATTATCGTAGGAACGGGTGCGGCAGGCTTGTTTTGCGCGCTGAATATACCAAACGATAAAAAAACTCTTTTGATTACAAAAGATGCTGTAGACATCTGCGACTCAAGCCTTGCACAAGGTGGGATCTGCGTTTTGAAAAATCCGGACGATTACGAAAGCTTTTTTGAAGACACCATGAAAGCCGGGCATTATCAAAATGATAAAAATGCAGTTGAGATGATGATCCGAAATTCTCGTGAGGTCATCGATGATCTTATCGATTATGGTGTCGAATTCGAAAGAAAAAACGGCGAATTGCTTTATACTAAAGAAGGCGGCCATTCAACGGGCAGAATATTGTATCATGAAGATCTGACCGGAAAAGAAATCACCCATAAGCTTCTGCTCGAAGCAAAAAGCCGTGAAAACATAGAAATTGCCGAGTATACTACCATGCTCGATCTGCTTTGTGAAGACAACCATTGCTACGGTATTATCGTAAGCGATAAAAATGGAACGATCAAAAAAATCGAATCAGATTATGTTGTGCTTGCCACCGGTGGTTTGGGAGGGCTATATGAAAACTCTACAAACTATTCGCACATTACAGGTGATGGGATCGCTATTGCGTTAAAGCATAATATCGCCGTTAAGAATTTAAATTATATTCAAATACATCCGACGGCCTTTTACTCGAAAAAACCGGGCCGGAGATTTTTGATTTCCGAGTCGGTCAGGGGCGAGGGCGCCTTCCTTTACAACAAAGACATGGAACGCTTTGCCGAAGAACTGCTTCCAAGGGATCTTCTCACAAAAGAAATCTATAAGCAAATGGAAAAAGACAAGACAAAACATGTCTGGCTTTCCCTCACACATATGGATCCGGAGATGGTCAAAAAACGCTTTCCGAACATATATAAACACTGTCTTGAAGAAGGTTATGATATTACGAAGGAGTGTATCCCGGTAACACCGGCGCAGCATTATCTGATGGGAGGGATCGAAGTCGATTTAAACAGCAAGACCTCGATGGATCGTCTTTATGCAGTCGGAGAAACGAGTAACAACGGAGTTCACGGTGCAAATCGTCTTGCAAGCAACTCTCTTCTTGAAAGCATTGTTTTTGCAAAACGTGCCGCAAAAGATATCGCCGCGAATTATAAACCTGCAGGGAACAAGGATGTTTTGGCAGACAGTAAAGAGTTTTTTGATCTGAAAAAAATGCAAAGTGAATACAAGAAGCTTGTAAAGAAAGAAATCGAAAGGGAAGAGAACGATGAGCAATCAAAAAAACAAGAGGCTTAATGTAGATGATTTGATCCTGCAAGCCCTAAAAGAAGATATCACAAGTGAAGATATTACAACCAATGCTATCATTGAAAAAGATATTCAGGGCGAAGTAGAATTGATCTGCAAACAGGATGGTGTGATCGCAGGACTCGATGTATTTTCGCGTGTCTTTGAACTCCTTGATGGAACGGCTGAAATCAAGACTTTTTTCAAGGATGGAGACAGAGTGAAAAAAGGAGATCTGGTGGCTGTCATCAATGCAGAAGTGCGGACCCTGCTTTCTGCGGAGAGAACGGCTTTGAATTATTTGCAGCGCATGAGCGGAATTGCTACCTATACCAGGGAGCTTGCTGATATTTTGACGGGAACAAAGACGAAATTGCTTGATACGAGAAAGACCACACCGAATATGAGGATCTTTGAAAAGTATGCAGTCAAGGCAGGCGGGGGATTTAACCATCGCTTTAATCTTTCTGACGGTGTATTGATCAAGGACAATCATATCGCAGCCGCAGGCGGGATCAAAGAAGCGATCGCGCTGGCTCGCAACTATGCTCCTTTTGTCCGCAAGATAGAGGTTGAAGTCGAAAACCTTGAGATGCTCGATGAAGCGCTTGAAGCAGGTGCTGATATCATTATGCTCGATAATATGGATCTTGCTACAATGAAAAAAGCTGTAATTACAGTCGGCGGCAAAGCAGAAACAGAATGCTCGGGCAATGTTACCAAAGAGCGCCTTGCTGAAATCGCTGAGATCGGAGTGGACTATGTCTCCTGCGGAGGGCTGACACATTCAGCTCCTATCATTGATTTTTCAATGAAAAATCTTCACAGATGTGAATAGACTTTTATAAAATATGTATTTTTACAAGAGGGAAACAAAGATGAACGGTGAACAAAGGCGAGAGGAAATCATTGCTTTACTTACTGTGAGCGCAGAACCTGTTTCAGGCAGTGAACTTGCGCAGTCTTTTCATGTAAGCAGACAGGTGATCGTGCAGGACATTGCTCTGCTTAAAGCTTCGGATTACAAGATCCTATCTACCTATAAAGGCTATATCTTACAGCAGACAAAAGGATTCAATCGCATTTTTAAAGTAACCCATAGCCACGAAGAGATTTCCGATGAACTGTACACGATCGTCGATGCCGGAGGACGGATTTTAGATGTCTTTGTAAATCACGATATTTATGGGGAACTGCGAGCAAAGCTGGCGATCCGGTCAAGGCGGGATGTCGATGATTTTGTCACACAATTGGGCTTGGGAAAAATAAGTCCCCTCATGCATTTGACCAACGGGACACATTGTCACACCGTTGAGGCTGATTCCATTGAAATCCTTGATCAGATCAAAGATGATCTGAAACGAAAATCTTATTTGGCCGAAGAGTAACTTACCCCCCCTAAACCTTTATTAACAATAAAAAAGTACAGTGCCGCTATTTGATTTCAAATAACGGCACTGTACTTTTTATCATGTTGTTCCAGGTGAAAAATCAGAGTTGCATTACTATGCGTGTTTCTTTTTCAGGTAATAATACACAGGAAGTCCGATCAGGGTGATTCCGATCCCGACGAAAGAATTGAGCGGTGAGGAAACGATGGTGCTGTATAAAATGAAGATCCCTCCAACGATTCCGATAAGCGGAGTGATGGGGTAGAGAAATACTTTATACGGACGTTTTTCCGCAGAGAATTTTTTCCGGAGAATAAAGATCCCAAAGACGCCCATGACGAAGAAGATCCATAATACAAATACCAATAAGTCGGTAAGTGTATTGAAGGTACCGGAGAAGATATAAATCACCGCGAGGATCCCCTGAATGATCAAGGCATTTGCAGGAGTTCCGAATTTCGGGTGGATTTTGGAAAGGTGTGCCGAACAGGGCAGTTGCTTTCTTTCACCCATCGAGAGTGGAACTCTGGCACCTGTAAGGACGTAGCCGTTCATCGCGCCGAATACAGAAATGATGATGCCGGCCGTAATAAAGGAAGCGCCGCCACCGCCAAACAGTGCTGCAGCAACTGCAGATGCCGGTGTTTCTGATGCGACGATCGCTTCGATCGGAAGTACATTCAGCATCGCAACACTGATCAGAACATAGATGGCGATAACTGCTACAACGCCGAAAACGATGGCTCGCGGCATTTCTTTTGCCGGGTTTTTAAGTTCGCCTGCAACATTGGTAACACCGATCCAGCCGTCGTAAGCCCATAAGGTACCGAGGATCGCCGCGCCGAAACCGGCGCCTTCGGCCATAACTTGAACGGAACGAAAGTCATGGACTTCTCCGTTTGCCAAACCGAATATAATAATTGCAATGATGGGGAGAAGTTTTCCGACCGTTGCAATCGTTTGGATCCGTCCTCCGAATTTGGTGGCGATGATATTCATAATAATGACAAATAATAAAATTCCTACGGACATCAGCTTTTGCTGAAAACCGGACATGGGGATAAAAAGAGTTGTGTAAGTGGAAAAGGCAATGGCTAGAGCTGCTGCGGATGCGGGATAGGAAATGACTGTCTGGACCCATCCAAGCAGGAAGCCCCAAACTTCTCCGTACAGTTCTTCGAGATAAACGTAAAGGCCGCCTGTTTTTGGAATAGTGGAAGCTATTTCAGCAACAGTAAGAGCGGAAGCTAACGTGATGATGCCTCCTGCGACCCAGGCCAATAGACCCATCATCGGTGATCCGGCGTTGTTGAATACGATACCAGGCTTCAGGAATATTCCGGAGCCAATGATCGTTCCAATTACAATTGCAATGGCTTCAACAAAGGTCACTGACTTTTTCAATGTGTTGTCCAGCATGTAATCCTCCTTGATCGATAAATATAGTTATATTTTTAACAAGAATAAGTTTAACATTATATATAAAAAAACACAATTCCTTTTATTTTTTCTTATTATGATTGTTCAATATTGGTCGATACGGATGCATAATATTTTGATATACTATCAATTATAAAATATTACCTGAAAAAGCAGAACAGAGAAGGCAAAAAATGGGCTCAGCAAAATTATGGACAAAGAATTTTTTGATCATCACACTTGAAAACTTTTTTGTGTATTTCACTTATTACATTTTGATCTCGATCATCGCCGTCTATGCTACGGATCGTTTCAGTGCGCCGCCAAGCGTAGCGGGGCTTTCGGCGGGGATTTTTATTATCGGCGCTATTTTAGGACGTCTGTATGCCGGAATTTCAATTGAGCGGGTAGGGCATAAGAAAATGCTTTATTTGAGTTTGGCCTGCTATCTGATCACGACGCTTTGCTATTTTGCTGCGGGCAGCCTGCTTTTGCTGATCGTCGTGCGTTTTTTCC
>CAZKCB010000116.1:2325-6690 GCA_964550965.1 uncultured Oscillospiraceae bacterium | reverse complement strand
ACAAAATTAGCTGAACAAATAAAAGCTATAAATGAGTTAGTTTCCAAAAATGAAAACTGCAAAAAGGAATATGAAAGTATAAATTTAACATCAGAAGAGAAAAAAACGTATGATGATTTTAAGAATTATTCAGCAAAATATAGTGATTCAAGAACTAAGGTAATTGAACTTGTAAAATCTAATAACTATGATGATGCAGTTAAGATTTTTAATTCAGAGATGATTTCACGTTCTAAGTCAAAAAAACTAATCCCTAAGGCATTCATACTTACTCTTCATAGAGAGCCGTTTTTTCGACGTGTTTTCCTGAAAATACCACAGCTCCGGCTTCGACAACAGCATCCTGAGCCACAACATAAATTTTTCTCGGTCCCTCTGTTGGTTCGTTTCTCTTGATTTGTCCGATATGTGCTCTTGCGTTGATGATGCAGTCTTCAGCCAGTATGGAATGGTCTACAACGGCATTTTCTTTTATGATCGCACCTGAAAAGATCACTGAATTTTTGACAACAGCACCGGACTCCACCTTCGCTCCCGGGAAAAGAATGCTGTTTTCGATCGTTCCGTTGACATTGCAGCCATCCGAGATACTTGCATTGATAAGGATCGCATCGTTTCCGATATACTGCGGAGGCATATTCGGATTTCTGGAATAGATCTTCCAGGGAGGGTCGTCCAACTCGATCGGCGCATTTAAATTGAGAAGATCCATATTGGCCTCCCATAGAGATTCGACCGTTCCTACATCTTTCCAATAGCCCTTGAACTCGTAAGCATACATTTTTTCATTGTTTCCAAGCATAGCCGGAATCAAGTTTTTACCAAAATCATTTTGTGATTTTAAATCATTTTCGTCCTTAATCAAGTACTCTTTAAGTTTATTCCATGTAAAAATATACACTCCCATTGAAGCCATATTGCTTCTGGGGTTTTCCGGTTTTTCTTCAAATTCAGTGATCCTAAGATCCTGATCGACATTCATCACACCAAAGCGGCTGGCTTCCTCCCATGGAACTTGGAGAACAGCAATCGTACAGTCAGCCTGATTTTGAATATGCTCTTTCAGCATCAGCTGATAATTCATCTTGTAAATGTGGTCTCCTGAAAGGATCAGAACATACTCGGGCTCATAAAGATCGATGAAGTTCATGTTCTGGTAGATCGCATTTGCGGTTCCTTTATACCATTCTCCGGACTTTCCTTTTACATATGGGGGTAAAATAAAAACACCACCGTTTTGTCTGTCAAGATCCCACGGCTGTCCACTCCCGATATACGCATTTAGTTCAAGCGGCTGATACTGTGTCAGGACACCGATGGTATCGATCCCTGAATTCACACAATTCGACAAAGGGAAATCTATGATCCGGTATTTCCCTCCGAACGGCACTGCTGGCTTGGCAACCTTGTTTGTAAGGACTCCCAAACGACTTCCTTGCCCACCGGCAAGAAGCATGCCCACCATTTGCCGTTTTTGTCTGTAAGCCATTTTTTCACCTCCGTTTTATATAAAGTGTCGATAGGGGCGGCAGATCGACTTTTACGGAATATTCATATCCGAACGCCGGTATTTTTTCTGCCTGAATTGAACCCTGACCATTACCACTGCCGCCAAAGCGGGTGTCGTCCGTGTTCAGGACTATAATATATTCGCCCGGATCAGAAACGCCGAGAAGATATTGCTCCCGATAGATCGGCGCAAAATTGCACACCACTGTCAGTGCTTCCTCCCCTCGCCCTCTCCTTGTAAAGGAAAGGATATTGCGGTTTTCATCATCTGCCGAGATCCAACGAAAGCCGCTCCAGTCCATATCCAGTTCCCAAAGGGCCGGACAGCTTTTGTAAAAGTGATTCAGGCATGTGACAAAATCCTTCAATTTGCGATGCATTTCAAATTCGAGAAGGTTCCAATCTATTTCTACCCTAAAATTCCATTCTGAAAACTGCGCAATCTCACCACCCATAAAAAGAAGTTTTTTTCCGGGGTGCGCCATCATATAAGCATAGTATGCCCGAAGCCCCGCAAACTTTTCTTCATAGCTTCCCGGCATCTTGTTCACCAGAGAACCTTTACGGTGTACGACTTCGTCATGGGAGAGCGGAAGAACGTAATTTTCAGAAAACGCATAGGTTAAAGGAAAAGTTAATTTTCTGTGCTTTCCCTTGCGGTGGATAGGATCTGTCTTCATATACTCAAGAGTATCATTCATCCAGCCCATATTCCATTTAAAGTTGAATCCAAGACCTCCCGCATGTACGGGTGCGGTTACAAGAGGCCAGGAAGTCGACTCTTCTGCGATCATCAAAACGTTTGGGAAGGAAGAAAACACAGCTTTGTTTAAATCGCGCAGAAGCGCAACAGCTTCAAGGTTTTCTCTCCCGCCAAAGGTATTCGGACCCCATTGCCCTTTTGTTCTTCCATAGTCAAGATAAAGCATCGAAGCAACCGCGTCGACACGAAGTCCGTCGATATGATATTTTTCAAACCAGAATATGGCATTCGAAATCAAAAAGCTACGAACCTCATTGCGGCCCCAATCAAAAATTAAGGTTCCCCATTCTTTGTGCTCCCCTTTTTGAGAATCTTTGTATTCATAGCATGCCTCTCCGTCAAAAGCGATCAAACCTTCCTGGTCCTTTGGAAAATGACCCGGCACCCAGTCAAGAATGACACCGATGCCAGCCTTATGGCATTCATCAATGAAAAACATAAAATCTTCCGGAGTCCCATATCGTGAGGTTGGCGCATAGTATCCGAGCACCTGATAACCCCATGATCCGTCGTAAGGATATTCCATGACAGGCATCAGTTCAAGGTGGGTGTATCCCATTTCGAGGACATAAGGAATCAGCTCCGATGCAAGTTTGCGATAATCGAAGCAATTTCCGTCGCGGTATTTTCTCCACGACCCAAGATGCATTTCATAAATATTGAGAGGTTTTTCATAAGGAGAGGCTGTATTTCTCTGAGACATCCAATCAGAGTCCTGCCATTTATGGTGTTCAAGGCAATAGACCTTTGAAGCGGTTCCCGGTCGGGTCTCCATATGGAATCCATAGGGATCTATCTTCGTCTGGCTTTGGCCGCTGTGGTCTTCAATAAGATATTTATAATGATCAAATTCCTTTACTGCCGGCTGGAAAATTTCCCAGATCCCTTGCTCCGTTATACGGTGCATCGGTGAGACGGAATCGGCCCAGGCGTTAAAATCTCCTATCAGGAAAACGCTTTTTGCGTGAGGAGCCCATGTACGAAAAACACAGCCATCGACCCCATTACGGATCTCAAAATGTGCTCCCATCAATTCGTATGCGCGAGCTGTTGTTCCCTGGTGAAACAAATATACCGGAAGTTCCAAATGTTTTTCCATCTCGGTCTCCCCCTCTGCGGTTAGAATAAAAAAGCAGATATTTACATCCACAGAACCGGCTAAAACTAAAGGAGGTCAAAAACCACCGACCTCCTAATTATAACATATATTATGATGGTTTGCAAATATAACCCATTTTTCTGCTATATGATATTCCTGCATTTTTCAAAGTATTCTGTTCTTAACATAGACATCAGATGAAGATCTACATATTTTCCGTTTTTCTTACCGGCATGACGCATAATGCCTTCATACTGGAAACCTAATTTCAAATAAAGTGCACCGGCACGGTCATTATTCATCAGATGATCCAGTGTCACGCGTTCTGCATGAAGCTGTATGAAAGCATATTCAAGAATAAGGTACATGGCCTCTTCTCCAAAGCCTTTGCCGATAAACTCTTCTTCACCGATATAGATTCTGGTTATATCCAGAGAATCTGCATGAGAATCGATCCGGCTGATATATGTCCTGCCGATCGGGCGGTTATCTTCGCGTAGAGTGATCGTAAACTGAAGTTTGTCACTTTCCTGATTCCTGATCACATACTCTTTCGCTATTTCCTCATAATCCCGGTCATCTGACATCGTGAAATTTTCAGTGATGAACGATTGCTTTTCCCACTTTGCAAAATGAGTACAATCAGAGAAAACGGTCTCACGAATAATAAGATTTGCAGATTCCATAATACACCTCCTGATCCCGAAGCTAACCTTGCAAGATCAATTACTTCATTCCAATGCAAAACGAAAATACAAAGGAATTTTGTGCTACAGCTTCATAGTTCTTTATTCCCCGGATAGAAGAGAATCAATCGTTCATTTCTTGCCAATCTTTGCATAAATCGACCCAACGATCTGCTCCCGAATAGGAAAAGAGCTCATCACAGGTAAGTTCTATCGCAGAATTGCTGCTCCCGCAGGCCGGAAATAATGTTTCAAAACGTTTCATCGAAACGTCACAGACAACCTTTACTTCAGGATTTTCTACGGCA
>CAZKCB010000116.1:0-2315 GCA_964550965.1 uncultured Oscillospiraceae bacterium | reverse complement strand
TAAGCACCTCTTCTGGCGTAAGCATCTTTGCCTTGGTGCTGAACTCCGCTTTGTATTTTGCATTGTCGATTTTAGTATCGCCCGCAGCAACAACAAGCAAGTAGCCTTCCGGAAGCCGAAACGATAATGTTTTTGCGATCCTCGCAGGGATCACTCCAAGTGCAGTCGCTGCAAGTTCAACGGTTGCAGAAGAAACCGGGAATTCCAGAATATCTTGCTCCCTGCCTATTTTTTTCATAAATTCTCTTACTTTTTCGATAGCCATGTCTTCCTCCGAGGTCACATAAATAATATATAATATGTAGCTTTTTTCTTATTATAGCACTAATCGGCAAGCCTTGGAAACCCAGAAAAAGTAAAAGGACCGCGAATAGCAGTCCTTTTACTTGGTAATTAGTAAATATGGAGTGTAAGGATCTATATTAATATACTATTCAGTATAAAAGTGTAGCGGATAGGTTCTGTATTGTGCCGGCGGCATCTTTTCTGTTGTATAGAAACCCGGAGGCGAACTCAAAAGCTGCGGAATACGGTTGACGATGGTCGCACAGGTAAGCTCGACGGTCGAAGGTCCTGCGATATTGACAGCTGTATTCGGCTCGCCAAGTATCTTCCAGTCATTGCGATCGACTTCACCTTCAGCGTAAACTTTTCCGATGCATTCTGTGACAATAACCGGTCCCTGATTGGTCACTGTGGTCACTACGGCAGACATACCGGTCGCATGCCCTGCAGGAATGACTTTTCCGAGCGTTTCAGACTTGATGTCTTTATCGTGTGTTGTCGGAACAAGTTTCTGGCTCATCGATTTGATGGACCAGCCAAACTGCGAGCAAAGCCATTCATTGGCATTCCACATATATGAAGGAAGCGAATCGTTTTGTGCGATTTCTTTTTCAAAAGCTTCAAGACTCAGACCTGAACCATGTACTTCAGCCAAAGCAATTCCGTAGTCTTCAACATTGTAGCTCGATGCGCCTTCGATCCTTGTGATCATGTGGCTTGCTCCTGCGAGAGTCGTGATCAGATTCCCCCAGAAAACATCCTGGTAGCCTGAGCCTGCAAGTGTGCAGTAATTTTCTTTTGCGAGTCTGTCCAATTTATTTGTAAGCGCGGGTGAAGTTGTCCAGGGATAGAACGATTCCTCACAGGTGCTGATCGCACTTACGCCGTGGATCGCTGCGAGTTCAAACGCCGGATATACTTCTTCCAAAAGGCTTCTTGTTGCAATGATGCAAACATCGGCATCACAGGATTCAAAAACTTCTTCGGGGTTGTCAGAAATGGGAATATTGAGTTTCATTCCAAGTTCGGCAACATCGCCGACATCAAGACCTTTGACCGCAGGATTCATATCGATGGCTCCAACGATTTCTGCTCCGTTTTCATAAAGATAACGTAAAAAGTACTTCCCCATCTTTCCGCATCCGTACTGGATGACTTTGATCTTTTCCTTCATGAGCGTCCTCCTTTTGATTCCTGTAGAATTAAAGCGCTTTTTTATGTTAATTATTTCACCACCAACTATAAAGCTTGTAGTTAGTATAGAGTCAATACTCATTCTTTATTTTTTATTCGTTTTTTTCTTGTTCTGTTTGCTTTTCCTTTTTCTCTGACACATTCTTCGTGAAGTCTTGTTTGTTTCTCCTCCAAACCATCACATTGCTCCTTTATATTAACATTACGGCAGCAGGCAAGAGACCTGAATGCCCTGTGAAACAGAAACGGAGGAACAAGCCATGCCAAATGATCAGCAAGTATTCAAACGCTATGAAAAGAAATATATGTTGGATGAAATCAAAATGCAGGCATTTCTGCAGGAAATCAAGGAAAGAATGAGCAAAGATGCTTACGGACTCCACACGATCTCAAACATCTACTATGATACCGACAATTTCGAACTGATCCGTTCATCGATCGAAAAACCTCTTTATAAAGAGAAACTGAGGCTTCGAAGCTATGGGGTCCCACAAGAAGACAGTAAGGTTTTTCTTGAGTTGAAAAAGAAGTTCAATGGCATCGTGTATAAAAGAAGGATTGCGCTTCCCTTTCGCGAAGCAGAAAACTATCTAAAAAAAGGGATCCGGCCTACAAAAAATAACGGAGTCTTAAAAGACGAACAAATTTTGAAAGAGATCGACTGGTTTCAGCACAAATATGATCTTTCGCCAAAGGTATTTCTGGCATATGACAGAACAGCCTGGTTTGGAAAGGAAGATCCGAACCTCAGGATCACTTTTGATCAGAACATCCGCTTCAGAGATACTGTTCTCGATCTTTCAAAAGGAAATTGGGGGATCCCGCTTTTAAATCCA
>CAZKCB010000115.1:0-6709 GCA_964550965.1 uncultured Oscillospiraceae bacterium | reverse complement strand
ATAAACTCGGGATCGACGGTATCATCATGACTAAACTTGATGGTGATACACGCGGCGGCGCCGCCTTGTCTGTCAAGGCAGTGACCGGAAAACCCATTAAATTTGTCGGTGTCGGTGAAAAATTAGACGCACTTGATCCATTCCATCCCGAAAGAATGGCTTCCCGGATCCTCGGAATGGGCGATATGATGACCCTGATCGAAAAAGCGCAGGAATCATATGACGAAGAAAAAGCCGCAGAACTCGAAAAGAAGATGCGGAAAAATGAATTCACTCTTGAAGATTTTCTCGAACAGATCGCCCAGATCAAAGGCATGGGAGGGCTCGGAAAGCTTCTTGACATGCTCCCGGGTGCTGCTACCAAGGGTATGAAGGATGTGGATCTTGAAAAGGGCGAAAAGGAATTCGTCCACATGGAAGCGATCATTCAATCGATGACACGTGCCGAGAGAAACGATCCGAGCATCCTAAATGCGAGCAGAAGGAAACGCATCGCTGCAGGATCGGGATTGCAGGTTTCTCAGATCAATCAACTCATAAAGAAATATGAAGATGCCAAAAAAATGATGAAGCAATTCAATATGGCACCGAAATTTCAAAAAAATAAGATGTTCAGAGGTTTTTAATCTTTAACATAGAAGCAAAAAAACGATTATATACCAAACGGTACAAGGAGGAACGAATATGTCAGTTAAGATCAGATTAAAGAGAATGGGCGCTAAGAAGAAGCCTTTTTATCGTGTAGTTGTTGCGGATTCACGCTCGCCGAGAGATGGAAAGTTCATCGAAGAGATCGGTTTTTACGATCCCTTACAGGAGCCCTCTGTATTGAAGGTTGATGAAGAAAAAGCTAAGAAATGGCTTTCAACGGGAGCTCAGCCGACTGATACAGTCAAAAAATTGTTCCAGAAAGCTGGAATCGAAAAGCCCGCAAACAAAACTGAGGAGCCCAAAGCTGCTGCACCGGAAACCTTATAGGAAAAGTGGTGAATACTATGGTACAACTCGTTGAAGCCATTGCCAAGTCACTTGTAGATCATCCCGAGGCTGTTGAAGTCAAAGAAGTGGAAGGTCGAACAGCGACTGTTATAGAACTCCGGGTGGCACCCGAAGATATGGGTAAGGTCATTGGCAAACAGGGTCGGATCGCCAAGGCGATCCGCGTTGTAGTGAAAGCCGCTGCGACCAAAGCCAACAAAAAAGTCGCGGTTGAGATCGTGCAGTAAAGCGAAACAATAAAAAAGGCACATATCCGTAAGGTGTATGTGCCTTATTTCAAAGAAACGGGCAGTAAAAATCTGCAAAGCACATTCCTAAAATAGTAAAGTGAGTATTATGGAAAAATTGAGATTAGGAAGAATCACGAGTGCTGTCGGACTTTCCGGAGAGCTTCGGGTTTACCCCTATACGGATTACAAGGAAAAATTTGAAGAAATTGAATATGTCCTGCTTCGGGATCAGAAATATCTGATCGAGAAAGTGCGTTATAATAAAAACATGGCGATCCTTAAGCTTGAGGGTATCAATGACCGTTCCTCTGCCGAAAAATGTCGGGAGCAGGATTTGCTTATTCCCAGAGAAGATGCGCCCAGTCTTCCTGAAGATACATTTTATGTAAAAGATTTGATCGGCCTTTCTGTCCTCGATGAAAATGACCAGAAAATAGGTACGCTGATCAATATTATAAAAAACAGCGCACAGGATCTTTATGAAGTTGAACCAGAGGGCGGCGGGAAGTCGTTCTTAGTTCCTGCTGTTGAAGAATTCATACAGGAACTTTCACCTGAAAAAGGTTTCGTTCGGATGCATTTGATAGAGGGGTTAACAGACCTATGATCATTGATGTTTTGACGCTCTTCCCGGAAATGTTTTCTCCGGTCACAGAGCACAGCATCCTTGGGAGGGCTGTCGAAAATGGCATCCTTTCCATTCATTTGACAAACATAAGAGACCATACACTCGATAAACATAATCGTGCCGACGATACGCCGTTTGGCGGCGGCGCAGGCATGGTCATGAGCGCAGAACCCGTATTTCGATCTCTTGAAGCGATCGGCGCGGAAGGAAAACGGCTGATCTATATGTCTCCTAAAGGGAGACTCCTTGATCAGGAGCTTGTCCGTGAGCTTTCCTCCGAAAAAGAACTGGTGATCCTTTGCGGACATTATGAAGGGATCGATCAAAGGGTCCTTGATTATTGGAAGGCTGAGGAAGTTACGATCGGCGACTATATTTTGACCGGAGGAGAACTCCCGGCAATGGTCCTGATCGATTCTGTCGCGCGTATGATTCCAGAGGTCTTAGGAAGCAGTGAAGCAAATGATGAAGAGTCCGTCTATTCGGGTCTTCTGGAATATCCCCATTACACCAAGCCCCGTGAATACCGAGGACTCGCCGTTCCAGACGTCCTTCTTTCAGGAAATCACAAGGCGATACGACTTTGGCGCTTTGCGGAGGCCGTAAAACTGACGAAGGAACGGAGACCGGATCTGCTGCAGTCGTTTCTGAAAACGACTGGCGATCTTAGCAAGGATGAAAAAAAGATCCTGGCTGAACTCTTGGGACCCGGGCGGTATTGAATGCAAAAGAAAGCCGGTGTATAATATCAGCATACAAAAAAGTGAAAAAAGAAAACTGAAGAGGCCTTTGCTTGTATTATTCTTTGTTCTGCTGGCAGTCTTGTTCACGGTCATCTATATTTTGCCGACGGTTACAGGCGCATTGACGCAGACTTCTTTCGTCGAATATGGAAGCATCGAGACAGAGGATGAAATCACTTGTTATTTTGTAAGAAATGAGCACGTATATAACGCGAAAAACGGCGGAGAGATACAGTATTACTTTGATGAGGGGACTTTCCTGCGAAGGGGAAGCAACATCCTTTCGGTCGGCTCTTCTTCGGGAAATTATAAAGCGAGCGAAAATACTGTCGTGAGCTACTATATCGATGGCCTTGAAGATGTATTCACACCGGAAAAAATGACCACTCTTGATCGCGAAAAAATAAAGGATCTTGAGATCAAAGTCCAAAATGCAAAGCGTAAGGAAGCCCTCAAAGGTGAACCGCTCTATAAGCTAATAGATAACAGCCTTTGGTATGTTGTTTTTTGGGTGGATGAAGATGATATCGTAAAATATCAAAAAGATGGAACCGTTTATTTGAAATTGCCAAAGGGTGAAATCAAGGGAAAGACAAAAGAAATTTGTGAGAACGGAGACTCCTGGTTTGTCGTGCTCGAGTTCAACCGCTATTATGAAGACCTGCCCAAGCTTCGTATGCTTGAAACTTCGGTCATAACTTCGAAATATGAGGGTCTTGTGATTGCCAACGAAAGCATTACCGCAGAAAACGGAAAACCCGGAGTTTATGTAAAAGACATCAACGGGGATTATGTTTTTACACCGGTTTCTGTAATCACAAGCGATGGCGAATATTCTCTCGTTGAAAGCACATCGTACTATGAAGAAGTCGATGGAGAAAATATAAAAGTGTCGACTGTTGATGCCTATGACGAAATATTGAACCATCCGGAAAGGAAATGACCTATGGGAATGATACTTGAAAACATTCAGGAAATTAACGCGCAAAAGGCAAGCATTGCCGAACGAGCCGGCAGAAAGCCTGAGGATATCCTTCTTGTTGCTGTCACTAAAACAAGATCAGCAGCGGAAATCAACGAAGCCATTGAGGCGGGGATCACCGATATCGGAGAAAACAAGGTACAGGAGATCCAGGATAAGTATGATTTCGTAAAGCCGGTACGCTGGCACATGATTGGACATTTGCAGACAAATAAGGTAAAATACATCATAGACAAAGTCAGCCTGATCCACTCAGTCGATTCGCTGCACCTTGCAGAAGAAATCGATCAGAGGGCCGGCGCGATCGGCCGTACCATGGATATTCTGATCCAGGTCAACGCGGCAATGGAGGAAAGCAAATTCGGCATCTCAACGGAAGAGACCGGCCAAATCATTGAAGCCGTGCTTGAAGGATGCAAAAATATCAGGGTCCGAGGTTTAATGAGCATAGCACCTTTTGCGGAGGATCCGGAGGAGATTCGCGGTTATTTCCGCGAAGTCAAAGACTTGTATGACAAGTATGCGGCTTTTGATCATGAACGGGCTGATTTTAAATATCTATCCATGGGAATGTCAAATGACTTCGAAGTTGCGATCGAAGAAGGTTCAAACCTGATCCGTGTCGGAACTGCCATTTTCGGACAAAGAAATTACCAGAACAACAGATAACAAGGAGATAAAAAAATGGGAGAAGGTTTATTCAGTAAACTAAAAGTATTGGTTGGAATCGAAGAAATCGAAGAAGACGATTACGAAGAAGAAAGAGAGACTCCTGCACTCGAGCGTAAGCCGATCGAACCGCGGAGCACTTATACTGCGCCGAAACCGGAAGGCAAAGAAAACAGAGACAGCCGGGAAAACAAAGAAAACCGAGTTCTTCCTATGGCTGCAAGCAAGGCGACTTCGCCAAATCAGGTAAAAATGGTAGTGATCGAACCGAAAAGCATAGATGAATGCCCACGGCTCGTCGACAACCTGAAAGCGAAAAAGCCGATCATCATCAATCTCGAAAAAATAGAAACGGATAGCGCAAGGAAAATCTTTGATTTTCTCAGCGGCGCGACATATGCCTTAAACGGCAACATTCAGAAGGTCGCAAACAACATTTTCTTATTTGCACCTGAAAATGTTGACATATCGGCACAGGTCGATCAAAAAAACAGTAGCTATGCGGACGGGATCAAAAACCCGTGGAGGTAACAATCAATGATTTTGATTCAGGCAGTCAGTGTTTTCGCTCAGATCGTCGTTTATTTGATCTTTGGGCGTGTTATTTTAAGCTGGTTCATACGCCCCGGCGATAGGATCTATTCTCTTTATCGTATGCTCATTCAGCTCACGGAGCCTATCCTCGCTCCTTTTAGAAGGCTTACTGATCGCTTCATGAGAAACACAAACATCGACATTTCCCCGATGCTTGCGATCTTTGCGATCTGGGTCGCCCGTTCTATCATAATCAAGGTATTGTTAATGTTTCTTTAGCAGATGCACTGTCAGATTGGGAGGTTAGCGGATGATTACTCCTTTAGAGATCCAAAACAAAGATTTCAGCAAAGTTGTAAGAGGTTACAAAGAAGAAGAAGTTGATGGATTCCTTGATCTGATCACGATGGATTTTGAAAAATTGATTGAGGAAAACCAAAGACTCAAGGAACAACTCAAAGGTATGACGACAGAGCTCACTCGCTACAAAAACAGCGAAGGGATGGTCCTTGAGACCTTGGAGGCGGCCAAGGCATTGATGGGAGACATTTCGGTCAGCGCAGAAAAACGTGCGGAGATCCTTCTAAAAAACGCGGAACTCGATGCGGAACTTCTGACCCGCGAGGCGCGTGAGTCGGTGGAGCGCTTAAATGAGGAATCGATGGCTCTGCGCAATCGCCTGAATGTTTTCAGGACACGTTACCGCACCTTGCTCGAAGCAGAACTTGAGAAATTTGACGTTCTTTCTGCTGAGCTTTTTGCAGATAAAGATATGGATGACTTGAAAAGTATTTTTGATATCAAGTCTGTAACGTCACAAAAAATCGTAAAAGAAGATGTGACGTTTGAAGGAAAGACCCTTTTGAATCTCAGAATGGGAGACGGAGCATAAGATGTGGTATCTCATTCTGCTGGTTCTGGTTGTTGCTTTAGATCAAGCAGTAAAAGCACTTGTGCAGAGTCATTTCGCCTTGTATCAATCAGTTCCGGTCATTGAGGGTATCTTTCACCTGACGTATATACAAAATACCGGAGCTGCTTTTAGTGTTCTCGAAGGAAAACAATTGTTTCTTATTTTGCTCACGGCTACCGTATCAGCATTCCTTGTTTTTTATATTGCAAAGAACAGGCAGAGCGCGAATCGGTTTTTGCTGCTTGCACTCAGTTTGATTGCTGCAGGAGGCATCGGAAACCTTATTGATCGGATCCGCTTTGGGTATGTTGTGGACTTTTTTGACTTTTCGATCGTTCCCTTCCCCGTATTTAATATTGCCGATATTGCGGTAACGACAGGCTGTGGTCTGCTCGTTATCTATATGTTTGTTATTGAACCGAAACTCAACAAAAAAAAATCATAAGAAATGGAAATACAATAATGGATACCAAAGAAAGTATCGCGTTTTTAATTGAACAGGAGGAAGCCGGAGAGCGGATGGATGCAGTGCTGGCTGGTCTTGCTCCTGATATTTCGCGAAGCAGTATCCAGCGCCTCATCGAAAAAGGCAATGTTTCAGTCAACGGAGTCATCATTACCCAAAAAAAACATAAACTGCAGGAGGACGACGAGGTCATTCTTTTGATCGACGAAGCGGTTCCTATGGAAGCGGTTCCTCAGGATATTCCGATCGAAATCGTCTATGAGGATGAGGATGTTCTTGTTGTCAACAAGGCAAAAGGAATGGTCGTGCACCCCGCGATGGGCAATCTGGACGGAACGCTTGTCAATGCCATCCTTTGGCATTGCGGAGACAGGCTTTCTTCGATCAACGGTGTTTTGCGGCCCGGAATCGTTGACCGCATCGATAAGGATGCGAGCGGTCTTTTGATGATCGCCCAACATGACAAAGCACATTAAAACCTTTCTTAGCGGCTTGCCGTCCATTCCAAAAAAACAGATTATGGAGCAATTGGTAACAGCATTGTT
>CAZKCB010000114.1:0-6715 GCA_964550965.1 uncultured Oscillospiraceae bacterium | reverse complement strand
TTTATAAGGGGACAACTATTGTTATTTGGCTATGTTATGTGTATACTTTGTTATGTGTTCAATAATTAATATTTGAAACAAAAAGATTTTGAAGGAGGGAATATAGTTTGGGAAATTTTCTTAAAGATATGAAAAACAGGGACAACCGAGCCAAACAGGCAAAGAGCCAGATCGAAAAGTTGCAGGAAAAGAAGGAACTCGCCGAAAAACAGCCCAAAAAAGAAGCGGAAGAACAGAACCAAGACCCACAGCGGTAAGTCTGTGGGTCTTCTTTTATCGCTCAAAAGAAGGGAATTTTTTCTTTTTTTTCTCAGTTGCTAATGTTTACTGTTATTTTTGACGATATAATTTAATAACCCTAATCATAATTATGGAGGTATCAGAGTGGGCGGCGTTATCATGATCTTCGGTTTATCGATCGGCCTTATAGGCCTGATTTGCTTTGTCGGTAAACTCCTGAGAAGAGGACGTAAAAAAAGAATATTAGTGCCGCTGATGGTATTTGCCATGGGATGTCTTATGCTTGCAGGAGGCATTTCCACTTTGCCGATCGTATGCTCCGAGGAATGGACGAAAAGCCCCGAAATGACGGAAGAAACTGCGGAGCAAGCTGGCTGGCTGGCTGTGTCCCTTTGCTTGACTGAAACCGAGGCATCACAGGTTTCCTCTGATTTAAAAAGCATAGGGATCATTGCCCTTTCGGACATTCGGGAAACAGATGATTCCGGTGAACACGGATTGCGTTCGTTCAGTGCTGCTGCGGCCGGGAAAACGATACGGCTCACGCTGAAAGACGGAGAAACATATTCTGTTAAGCTCGGAAAGGTTACTTTATATGACATCAAGCAGGGCGGAGCGCTGAGACAGATCATAGATTGCGGGCTTAGTGAGGATGAAGCGGAAACTTATATGGCGACTGCCGAAAAATATATTGGATGCACGGCAAAACATCCTGAATCCGTTAAATTTGCAAGCCGCCGTTGGAAACCTGAAGAGTGGTCTGCGGCCAGATATAAAAATATCGTCCAGGTGGAATCTTACGTGGAGGCTAAAAACAGTATGGGCGCAATGCAGCGCACTACTTTCCTCATACAAATGACATATGACGAAAAGACTTGTTTATATATTGCATTAGGAGGGAAGAAACTCTACGGAACTTATACAGAAATGTCAAAATAAAGAACCGGAGATATTTATGATAACTGTTTTCAACAGAAAAGAAGTTTACAATGGATTTTCAATGCAGGAATATGCTGCTGTTCGAGATTCTCTTGGCAGCAATAACATAAAATATACTTGCAGATGTGTGGATACGAGCAACCCGGGATTTCTTCCTTCCAGCAGGACCGGCATGGGCCGCTTTGGAGAAAACATGAAATACCTGTACCAATATTATATATATGTGCATAAAACGGATTATGATGAGGCGTGTTACCTGATAAGCCAGAAATAATATAGAGTTTTATTTGGTTATTTAGTATATAATATAAAAAATCCCAAGGAAGTATTTGGGCAAGTCAATAATTATTTACTAAAAAAGAAACTGGAGAAGGCCCTTGATATGGAATTATCCTATGTAATTTCGCTACTGCTTTTTGGTTCCTTATTGGTGTATTTTTTCTTTGGAGTGTATATCTTTTCACTTCATCGTTCCTCTGCCCTGCATCGGGTATTTTTTTTGCTTTGCCTGTCTTTGGGAATATGGGCATTGAGTTATTCTGTAGCCAACTGCGCACCAAATTATGAGATCTGCTTTTTTTGGAGGCGAATGGCTGTCTTTGGGTGGGGTTTCGTCTATACTTTTTTGCTGCATTTCATTATTATCCTTACGGAAAAGAAAGAATGGCTGAGGAAAAAGACCCTCTATGTCTTGCTTTATTTTCCTTGCGCCATAAATGTCTATGCGAATTTCCTGAACAGCAAAATCGTGAGCCGCCAGTATGAACTGATCAGAACCTATGCCGGGTGGATCAATGTTTCGGAAAAGACAGGTTGGGATCTGTTTTTTTACTGCTACTATATTGTATTTACGCTCACCAGCATCATTCTTCTTTGGCAGTGGGCAAGAAAAACCGGAGAAGTTTCAAAGCAGAAGCAGGCGCGGCTTATCATCGCCTCCTATCTTATTGCGCTGGTTGCCGGATCTTTCGCGGAGGTCATCATCAATTCTGTATCAGAGATAAAAGTGCCGCAGATCGCGCCTATCATAATCACCATCCCGCTTTCTGTCATGTTTTATTCGATCATAAAATATGATCTGCTGCCCCCGGTAACAAAAGAAAAGCATGCTCCGGCCGGTGTCATATTAAGTGAAGCTACAAGTTCAAAGATGTATGCATATCTTTCCTTTACCTATATCGTAGGTGCTTTTGCTTCGTTCGGCCTTCAATATTTTTTCCTTAAAACAGATCCAAACAAGGCTTTCCTTCTGGCCCTTCCGATCTTTGTTTTTGGAGTATTGATTTACGCCACGGAGATGGTAACTGCCTCAATAAAATGGCGGACCACATTACGCAATATCATTATCCTCGTTTCGATACCGGTTATGAACCTCCTTTATATCGGCCACTCTGCTGTTTTTGGCTGGATCTTTCCTGCCATTATCCTTCTGATTTCGATCGTTTCAAACCAAAAATATTTTATCGCAGCGGCGGGTACCTGTATCATATTCACGTTGCTTTTTATGTGGGTCCTTGAACCGACGGTCGAAATAACGACGGATGCTGTCGATCATACCGTTAGGATCTGTGTCTTCATTATCCTGATATGGATCGCCCACTTTATTAAACAGGCATATACGGAGCGGCTCACCCAATATGAAGAGCAGGTCGAAATGCAAAAAATCAATGCGAAGGTGTCGGCCGGACTCGTTAACGTCAACGAATATAATATCAACGAGAAACTCAATGAAACCATAAGGATATGCGGTGAATACTTGCGGGCCGACTTCGCCGAATTGATCTTTTTTGAAGAACGTGCACTAAACGCGCAAATCAGCTATCACTGGTCTCCGACGAAGAGCGATCTCAGCAAAGATGGATCTTTCAAATTGGATGATGCGGAAATCTCTATTGCTATGGTAGGCGATAATAAAGTCATCGGCAGACTCTCTTTTTCGACTTTTAAAAAAGAAAAAAAATGGAACGGGCACCAACACCAGCTTATGAGAATGATCTCAGACCATTTGACGGATGTATGGTTAAAGGTCAATGCCGAAAAAGAATTGAAACACATGGCTTACTTCGACAGCCTGACAAGCCTCCCGAACAGAACGCAGTTCAGCCGGTATTTAAAAACGGCAATTGAGGAAGCTGCGGCATCCAAAACAATTCTTGGAGTGATCTATCTGGATCTTGATTTTTTCAAGACGATGAATGATTTGATGGGACATGACAGCGGAGATGAACTGCTCAAACAATTTGCGGCACGCTTACTCGATTGTCTGCGCGAGGAGGATCTCCTTGCCCGCTTCGGAGGCGATGAATTCCTGATCATGCTTCCTCATTTCACCGAGATCCAAGATATTCAAAAGGTTGCCGAAAGAATCATGGCAGCGGCGCGCAATCCCCTCAAAGTCAAAGACCAGGAGCTCTTTATGACCGCAAGCATGGGGATCGCGGTTTTCCCAAATGACGGAGAAACTGCAGAGGATCTGATCAAAAACGCAGATCTGGCTTTGTATACATCCAAAGAAACCGGGAGAAGCAAATATACTATATGCTCCCAAGACATAAAAAAGGAATTTGTGAAGAAAAATGAACTGACGAGCAGTTTATATCTTGCTCTGGAACGGAATGAGTTTCTTCTTTACTATCAGCCGAAAGTAGACCCGCAGAGCGGTGAAATTCTTGGCGTCGAAGCGCTGCTCCGATGGCAGCACCCGCAGAAAGGACTTGTTTTGCCCGGTGTCATTATTCCGCTGGCAGAAAAGATCGGTGTTATACAGTATATCGATCAATGGGTCCTTCGAACGGCTTGTCTGCAACTCAAAACATGGCAGGAGCAGGGGCTTCCGCCGATCAAGCTGGCAGTGAATTTTTCATTGTCGAATTTTTACAGTGAAAATGTTCGCGAAAACATTTGGAATGTTTTGCATGAAACGGGACTTGACCCGGCCCTGATCGAGATCGAAATCACGGAAAGCATAGCTTATTATAGGCCGGAAGTTGTCATTGAAGTGCTCGGCGGTTTAAAATCATTAGGCGTTTCCATCAGTATCGATGACTTCGGAACCGAGTATTCATCATTGATAAGATTGCAGAATCTGCCCATCGACAGGATAAAGATCGACCGCCAGTTTGTTCGGGAGATATCGACCAAAAAAGGTGAGAATATAATAAGGGCAATCGCTACATTAAGCAATGCCTTAGACATGAAGGTCACCGCCGAAGGCGTGGAAACGAAGGAACAGCTTGCTTTCGCAAAAGATATTGGCTGTGATGAGATCCAGGGATATTATTTTTATAAACCGATGCCACCGAAAGAAATCGAGGTTTTATTAAAGCAGACGACGGAGTGATCGGCTCACCTAAAAAATGAAGCTTGCAGGCGCACTGATTTGGAATACAAATCAGTGCGCCTGTTTTTAATTTCATTTTACTGACACAGGTTCATCACATTAGCAGAGTAAGGTGTAATCATTCTATATCTGCGGCTATAAAAGGAAGGGTATTGTATAATGAGTTCAATCAGTGGCATTTCTTCATCGAGCAATCTTTACACCCCGAATGTCAGGAAAACTACAAGTTCGTCAACCGAAAATCCATTTGAGAACAGCTTGGAGAGCCTTGTCAGTGATGGCACGATCACACAAGAGCAGGAGGATGCCATTGCAGAGGCGCTAAAGCCTCCGACAGATAAGTTTGCGGCACCGCCAGCACCGCCGGAGGAAGAAGAAAATCCCCTCAAAGACCTGCTGGAAAGCCTTACGAGCAATGGTACTATCACGCAGGAACAAGAAGATGCGATCGCAGAAATTCTTAGACCCTTCAATATTACTGCTGCTACGGACAGCTATTTGGAATTGCAAGATTCAATGCAAAATGCAATGAATGGAAGCGAATTTTCCATGGATGTTTGATTCAACGGGACGTAGCATTTATTGAGAGACAAAATGGGAGCTGCCTCAAAATTGAGGTAGCTTCTTAATATTTATTAATTCAATTTTTGTTGTAATGCGCGGTCATAAATGCTAACATCTTAGTGGTTAGATTTAAGAGGTATGAATGTATTTAGATTAACACATGATAAAATCCGGATTTAAATCATGTGTGTTAAGAAAGGGTTTAAAATATGCTTAGTGGAATCAGCATCAGTTTGATTGTGGTTATAATACTCGCTTTAACATTTGAATTCATCAACGGCTTTCACGATACGGCAAATGCCATTGCAACTACTGTATCGACGAGAGTTTTGACTCCGTCCCGGGCAATTGCCTTGACCTGCATCATGAACTTTGTGGGCGCGTTAGCAGGTGACAAGGTCGCAAAAACGATTTCCAAAGGACTGATTCACGGAGAGATCGCACAGTATGTCATTATAGGGGCGCTGCTTGCAGCGATCATTTGGAACCTGATTACCTGGTACTTTGGAATTCCGAGCAGTTCCTCTCATGCTTTGATAGGAGGCCTCATCGGAGCATCTGTTGTTTACGCGATGAGCTTTGAAAAGGTGGTTTGGACGGATGGGATCAGCGGAGGGCTGGTCGGAAAAGTTATCATTCCTTTGTTTGCCTCACCTGCGGTAGGCTTCATCGTAGGGCTTGGGCTTATGACATTGCTATACAAACTGTTTGCCGCCGTTTCTTTGCAGATCGTAAATAGGATGTTTTCGAGATTACAGGTCGTATCTGCTGCATTGATGGCGTTCTCACATGGAAACAATGATGCGCAAAAAACGATGGGAATCATTACGCTTGCGTTGGTCAATGGCGGAGTCTTGACCGCTGAAAGCGATATCCCATGGGAAGTCAAGCTTGTCTGCGCTGTTGCGATGGCCGTCGGCACTTCCGTCGGAGGCTGGAGGATCATAAAGACAATGGGCAGCGGCCTGACAAAATTACAGACAATAAGCGGTTTTGCCGCTCAGACATCGGCAGCTATCGTTATCCATGCGGCTTCTGTCATCGGTGCCCCAGTTAGTACGACACAGGTCATATCTACCGCGATCATGGGTGTTGGGTCAGCCAAACGAGCGTCTGCCGTAAAATGGATGCTTGCAATCAATATAGCAAGAGCCTGGTTCCTGACGATACCGCTTACAGCCTTGATGGGTGCAGGCATCACACTTCTTTTAAAACTCTTTGTTTAAAGCTTCCGGCAAACCTTTTATTAAGGGTTGCCTTTTTTTTATGGTTTTGATACAGAACGGAAAGCAAAATTCTAAAAAAGGCGGTGATCGAATTGCAGTTATTTAAAAAAACAGTATGCGCCATCATGATCATTTCCCTATTGGGTCTGTCTCTGGCAGGCTGTGCCGATCCCAAAAGCCCCGAAGAAAAACTAGATGCTTACCTGAATAAAATATACAGCAATGAAGAGGTGCCTGCGCCATCTCTCTCTATACTGATCGTTGATCATGGACAAATCGTTTACAAAAAATCTTTTGGCTATGCAAACATCGAAATCTTGGAGAAAGCAAGTCCCGATACCAACTATAGGCTTGCATCGGTGACAAAAATGTTTACTGCGATGTCTGCCATGATCTTAAAAGATCG
>CAZKCB010000113.1:0-6755 GCA_964550965.1 uncultured Oscillospiraceae bacterium | reverse complement strand
GCCCCGTCCTTCCTGTCTCATATAGAGCAAAATGCCCCGACCCTCGGCTTCTATTTTTTTCATTGCCGCGGCAAACTGCTCTCCGCAGTCACAACGCGAAGAACCAAAGGCATCTCCGGTCAGACATTCGGAATGCACACGGCACAAAAGATTTTTGCCGTCTCCGATTTCACCTTTCACAAGAGCAATGTGATGCTCTCCATTTAAAAGATTGATATATCCAAACGCTTTGAAACCGCCGTATTTTGTAGGCATATTGGCAAGGGCAACACTCTTTACAAGCTTATCGTGCGTTTTACGGTACTCCTGAAGCTGTTTGATCGTAACGAATTTCAAATCAAATTTTTCGCTGAGTTCAATAAGCTCAGGAAGCCTCATCATCGTCCCGTCTTCCCGCATGATCTCGCAGCAAAGTCCGCAGTCCTTGAGCCCCGCAAGGCGCATCAGATCTACAGTGGCTTCAGTATGTCCGTTTCTTTCAAGCACTCCGTTTTTCTTGGCAAGCAAGGGAAACATATGTCCCGGTCTTCTGAAGTCGCTGGGTTTAGCATCATCCTCAACGCATTTCAGCGCCGTAATAGAGCGTTCTCTTGCAGAAATGCCTGTCGTAGTCTCTATGTGATCGATCGATACAGTAAATGCTGTCTCGTGGTTATCTGTGTTATCTGTTACCATCTGAGGAATGCGAAGCTTTTTCACAAGGTCCTCACCCATTGGCATACAAATCAGGCCCTTTCCATAAGTAGCCATAAAATTGACGTTTTCGGTCGTTGCAAATTCTGCAGCGCAGATAAAATCTCCTTCGTTCTCACGATCTTCATCATCGGTAACAAGAATGACTTTTCCTTTTTTCAATTCATCCAAAGCTTCTTCGATTGTGCTGAATTCAAACATTTTCTTTTCTCCTATTGCTAAAACCCTGCGTTTGCAAGGGACTCAATTGTGATCCCGCTTTTTTGAACGGGACCCTTCTCCTGAAAGTTTAAAAATCGTTCGATATATTTTCCTAAAATATCATTTTCCAGGTTCACGGAATCGCAGACCGCTTTATCCGAAAGCGTTGTCATCGTTCCTGTATGAGGAATGACCGATACCGAAAAATTGCTCTCTGTGACTTGCGCGACTGTCAGGCTGATGCCGTCGATCGTGATCGAACCTTTTTCAATGATATATTTCAGAAGGTTCCGGGCTGCTGCGATCGTGATCCAAAGAGCGTTTCCGTCATTTCTTTTTTCGATGATACGTCCGGTACCGTCGATATGTCCCGAAACGATATGCCCGCCAAAACGGCCGTCAGCTCTCATGGCACGTTCCAGATTTACTTTGCTTCCCGCTTTGAGCTCGCCGAGATTTGTACGTTTCAAGGTTTCGTTCATTACATCGGCAGAAAAAAGGTTGCCTCCGAATTCTGTCACCGTCAGACAGACCCCATTTACAGCAATGCTGTCCCCTGTTTTCATGTCTCCGAAAATAAGTCCGCCTTTGATCGATAAACGAGCAGAATTCCCGTTTGTTTGGATCATGGCAATCATGCCGATTTCTTCAATGATTCCTGTGAACATGGTTTTTACCTCCTTTCAAGGTCGTATTCCAAGAGAATATCTTCTCCCAGTACCGTGAGAACACGATTTTGGACCAGCCAGGCCTGCTCCGGCTCATCTGCACCTGCTCCGCCGACGGGAGACTTCGCTGTTGTTCCTCCAAAGATCTTCGGCGCGATATAAGCCTGCACCTTATTTACGATCCCGCTTTCAAGCGCTGCCGCATGCAATGTCGCTCCACCTTCAAGCAGTATGCTGTCGATTTTTTTCTCTCCGAGGATATCCATCAGTTCAATTAAATCGATGTGTCCGTTCTTTTCTGTCAGAGAAAGAACTTCGATTCCTTTTTCTTTGAGTTCCTGTATTTTTCTTTTGTCATTTGATGCCGTCGCAACAATGGTTTCAACTTCATTTGCGGTTTGAACGATTTTTGACTCAAGAGGTGTTCTGAGCCTCGTATCGCAGATGATCCTGATTGGGTCTCTTCCGCCTTCGACACGGGAGGTGAGCAAGGGGTCATCTTCTAGAACAGTTCCAGAGCCTACCATGATCGCCCGGTAGTTGTGTCGTGACCGATGCGCATGTTCTCTGGCTGCTTCACCTGTGATCCATCTTGATTTTCCGGAAGCGGTCGCTATTTTTCCATCTAAGGTCATCGCGTATTTCATGACTACGAAAGGCGTTCCTGTAGTGATGTAGTGAAAAAAGACTTCGTTCAGTTTTTTTGATTCTTTTTCAAGAACACCGACTTTGACATCGATGCCATGTTGTTTAAGGGTCACGATGCCTTTTCCTGCAACAAGAGGATTCGGATCCAAAGAAGCACAAACAACTGCGGCTATGCGGTTTTCTATGATGGCATCGGTACAGGGCGGCGTTTTTCCATAATGGCAGCAGGGTTCGAGCGTGACATACATGGTTGCGCCTTCCGGAGATTCCGTACAGGACGCAAGGGCGTTTCTTTCTGCATGCAAACCGCCATACTGCTTATGATAGCCTTTTCCTATGATTCTCCCCTCTTTTACGATAAGAGCACCAACCATGGGATTCGGGCTTACAAAACCTCGGCCTTTCTCCGCTTCCAAAAGCGCTTCGTTCATAAATAATTCATCAGTGATCTGGACCATCTCCCTTTGCAACAAAAAAACACCTCGAATCATCTTCAAGGCGTCGTAATATGCAAGGCTGCATCCCTTTTCGTAAAAAAAGCTCTGGAATTTAAATTCCAGAGCGATGTAAACAAAAAGACGGAGCATATTCTGCATAGTCTAATCTTCTTTCATCCAGACTGTACTGTCGGCCTCGGAATCACACCGAATCATGCCTTGCGGCTCGTGGGCTTTTACCACCGGTAGGGAATCTAACCCTGCCCTGAAGATATTATTTTATTGGCGATATCGTATCACGTAACAAGCGGTGTGTCAAATGAAATGAAGATCATTTTTTTAAAATGATGGTTTTGCTTCCAAAGCAGGTCGCAAGGAAATAGGCTCCATAGACAAAGAGTACCAGACCTGCCGTCATCAGTATGCTTGAAACTGCATCCAGGCTTCCGGCTTCACGTATCGCGTCATTTGCGACCTTAAGCCCAACGACCGAATGCATACAAGCCACAGCGAGCGGGAGCATAAAGTAAATAGCGATCTGCCGGAAAATCGTGCGACTCAAAAGCTTATTATCGGCTCCGATCTTGCTCAGGATCGCGTAGCGATGGCGATTGTCTGCCGCTTCCGAAAGCTGCTGCAAAGCAAGCACCGCTGCACTTGTGATCAGGAAAACGATCCCAACATAAATCGCGACAAAGGAAATGATGGCTTTTGATCCGCCTTCCATTGCATGCAGATCATTTTGCGACACATAGTACAAACCGATGGATTCTCCCTGCTTATTTTCGATTTGCTCCATTTCTTTTGCGAACCGGTCCTGCGCAGCGACTCGGTCTCCCTTGCAGTTGATGCAAAGCACGCTTTGGGCTTCAAGGCCTTCTTTTGCAAGCTCATCCGGCACTACAAGCGTCAAAATATCACTGCCCATATTGGAGATGCCCTCCGTCAAAATTTCAGGAGACACAGGGTAAACCTTATCTCCGATCTTGATGGAGCTTCCCTTTTGGGCATAAGTATTCAGAAGCTCACTGTAATTGGCATCTACCCAGTTATATTGTGTAAGCAAGGCGACTGTTCCCGGCGGCAGCTTTATGCCTTTTTTATTTTGCATTTCTACCGTTTTGTTATAATCCGACTCTGTAATAAAGGAGATCGGCGCAGAATACATGTTTTCTTTTATTTGCTCTCGTTGATCCTCGGGCAAAAGAGCTTCGACTTCACTCAAAACAACTCCAAGAGTAAGCGCATTCTCTTTGTCTTTGTAAAGCTTGTAGGCTGATTTGCTTCCGGTATATTCATCTATCTTGATGCCATTGTCCTTGAGCGTTTTTTCAATGTCTGTATTTTTCTGCGCATAGATCGCAATATCAAACGGAGCCGCATTTTCATAGCCTCTATTTAGGATCTCCGTCATTCCGATCCCTGTCGAAAAAATGCCGATCGTCACAAAGAGCATCAAGCTGATGAGCGCCATCGAAATGTATGTCGTATTGATACGACTGTCGATCTGCCGCATCACAAACATGTTGAGACCTTTATAATAAAAGGCTTTATTGCTTTTTATGATCCGAAGTAAAAATCCCGACAGAGCTGCAAAGAAGAGAACCGTTCCGAAAGCACCAAGCGCGCATTCAATGATGATCTTGCGGTCAAAGGTCAAAATCCCGTATTTCAGCACCATCCAATAGGCCACACCGATCATCGAGACGGACAATACAAAGAGCAGAGCTGTAATGATGGGTTTTTTCACACGCTGTCTCTCGTTTTGTTTTTCGGAATTGATCAGGTCGATGAGCTTATATCGTGAAATAGAAATCGTGCTCGCGACGATGGCGATCAAAAAGATCCCTCCGAAATAAAGAACGGTCTTCCACATCGCTTTTGCAGAAAATACAAACGTGTAGTCTGTCATATCCACTTCAAAGAGCCTTGCGGTCACAACAGAAAGTCCCTGAGAAACAAATACCCCTCCGAGCAAGCCGACAGCAAGCGAAAAAACACCGATGATAAAGGTCTCTGTTATGAGGATCCGGCTGATCTTGTGTTTTTCCATCCCAAGCGTCATGTAGATCCCAAATTCACGTTTTCGCCTCCGTATCAGGAAGCTGTTGGCGTAGACGATCAAAAAGCCTAAGATAAATGAAACGAAGATCGAAACGCCATTCATAAGCTTTGTGATCGATTCCATGACCTCGAGTACCGAATCCGAGATCTGCATCATCGCTTTCTGGGCTTCGATCGAGTTGAATACATAGAAAACACAGACGCCAAAAGTCAATGTCAAAAAATAAAGAGTGTAATTGGAAAAGCTCTTTCGCACATTCCGGAATGACAGCTTAAAGTACATTTGCAGCGTCACCTCCGAGCAGAGTCACGACTTGGATGATTTTACTGATGAAATCCTTTCTGGAATCCGTTCCGCGTACCAACTCGTTAAAAACCTTTCCGTCTTTGATAAACAGGATGCGGTGGCAATAGCTTGCCGTAAACGCATCGTGAGTGACCATGAGGATCGTCGCGCCAAGGCTTTGGTTCAAACTTTCCATGCATTCCATCAGCATCCGGGCGGATTTGGAGTCTAAGGCTCCGGTCGGCTCGTCCGCCAGGATCAACGCCGGATCGTTTATGATCGCTCTCGCGGCGGCGATCCGCTGGCGCTGTCCTCCCGACATTTCGTACGGATATTTCCCCATGATCTCTTTGATTTCGAGCCGCTCTGCTTCAAGCTGCACCTTATCTTCTGCCAGCTTATGATTTTCCCCCGAAATCGTAAGCGGCAAGATGATGTTTTCGAACCCTGTCAAAGTATCCAGCAGGTTGTATTCCTGGAACATGAAGCCCAGCTCTTCCCGCCTGAAGCGGGCAAGAGATGTGCCTTTCATGGCCGTTATATTATTACCCCTTATGAAAATACTGCCGGTCGTAACAGAGTCGATCGTAGAGATGCAGTTGAGCAGAGTCGTCTTTCCGCTTCCGCTTGCCCCCATGATCCCCGTGAACTCCCCTTCGTCCACGGTGAAACTGACCTGGTCAAGCGCTTTTGTTAAATTCCCCTTGTTCCCGTAATATTTTTCGATATCCGAGACTTTTAAAATTTCACCCATTTTTTCCCCCTTTGAATTTCATGTCTTAATCTTAAACGACTCAGCTTTTTGCTGCCATAGCCTTTGCTTACGGCAACCTTACATTTTTGTAAGATAAAAGGGGTAAAGCATTTTGAAACATCTCCATTAAATAATATTTGTCATTGAACTTTTGGGAAACATGATCGTTATCGTTGTGCCGTTTCCCGGCTCTGAATCAGCACTTATAGCAATACCCAGCTTACCGCAAAGCTTTTGACAGATATACAGTCCCATGCCGGTCGATTTGCCCTTGAGCCTTCCGTTTGTTCCGGTAAACCCTTTGTCAAAAATCCTTGCAAGCTCGTTTTCGGGGATCCCCAAGCCATTGTCCGAAAAGGTCAGGATGCAGGAATTTTCTTTTTCCTTTGCAGTTATCTCGATCCTTGCATCGCTTTCTTTTTTGTATTTTACGGAGTTGATGATCAATTGATGAAGAATAAATTCAAGCCATTTTGAATCGGAATAAACCATGACCGCAAGGTCTTCTGCCGAAACGGAAATGCCGGCCCTGATCAGTTGCCCGGAATCCCTTTTAAGCGCCGCAATGACACAATGATCCAGTCGCAGTTCCTTGATGAGATAATCGTTTTCAACGGCATTGCTTCGTGCATAATAAAGAGCCTGCTCCACATAGTTCTCTATCGAATCAAGCTCTTCTGAAATACTGTTCGTCGCTTCACTGCGGTTGTTTTGTGCAATCAGCTTCGAAGAAGCGATCGGGGTTTTGATCTCATGCACCCAAAGTTCTATGTACTCCCGATATTCGGCCTGCATGTTTTTATAGCGGTTTATTTCTTCAAGACAGGCCTTGTTTGAATTCTTCAAGATATAATAAAGCAAAGCCCCATCAAAGAAATCAGGCTCTGAGATCATTTCGGCAATGAGATTTTTACGGTCGAGAAGTTCAAAAGAATTCGTGAGTATATCATAAAATTCCTTTTTCTTTGCATTGAGCCGCTTCATCATCCATTTAAAGCCGAAAA
>CAZKCB010000112.1:0-6804 GCA_964550965.1 uncultured Oscillospiraceae bacterium | reverse complement strand
TAAAAATAAATAGATACAAAAAAAATAAAATAGGATATACTGTTTAAAACAATAAAAAAATGATATTTATTGATACAAATAAGGCGATGTTTAGGAGGAAGAGAAATGAATTCAGTCTTTACGAATATGCCGGAACTGGTGATCGGAGAGCTAAAAGCAAAAACTCCGATTATTCAGGGTGGAATGGGCGTTGGCGTTTCCCTTTCTTCTTTGTCATCTGCAGTGGCAAATGAAGGCGGGATCGGCGTTATCGCTGTAGCTGCAATGGGATTCGATCAACCGGGCTACAAAGAAAACCCTGTCGAAGTCAGCAAAAAGGCACTGAGAGATGAGATAAGAAAAGCAAAGAAGCTAACCAAAGGGATCCTGGGAGTCAATATCATGGTAGCGCTGTCGAGTTTTTCTGATATGGTAAAAACAGCGATCGCAGAAGAAATCGACATCATTTTTGCGGGGGCAGGGCTTCCGCTTGATTTGCCGCAATACCTGACAGAAGGTACCAAGACAAAACTCGTTCCGATCATATCTTCTGCGAGAGCGGCAGAAATCATTATCAAAAAATGGGTCGCGCAATATAACTACGTGCCGGATGCATTCGTTCTTGAAGGTCCAATGGCAGGGGGACATCTCGGCTTTAAAAAAGAGCAGATCAATGACAGTGATTTTTCCCTGGACAAACTGGTTCCTCAGGTAGTGGCAAAAGTAAAAGAATATGAAATAAAATATAATAAAAAAATTCCGGTCATTGCCGGAGGCGGAATCTATTCGGGTGCGGATATTTTTCGATATATCAAACTCGGAGCGGCAGGCGCACAGATGGGCACTCGTTTTGTGGCGACTCATGAATGTGATGCCTCTATGGAATTTAAACAGACGTATCTTAACTGTAAAGAAGAGGATATCATAATCATAAACAGTCCGGTAGGATTACCAGGCCGCGCGATCAAAAATGAATTCCTTGAATCAAGCGAAAAAGGAATGAAGCACCCCTTCAATTGCCCATTTCAATGCATAAAGACCTGCGAATATGAAAAAAGCCCTTATTGCATTGCACTTGCACTGATGAATGCGCAAAAGGGCAACTTGAAAAACGGTTTTGCGTTCGCCGGTCAAAATGCCTATCGGATCAAAGAAATCATTTCCGTGCATGAATTGATCGAGTCCATTAAACGGGAATACAGCGAGGCAGCAGCTTCGGTATAATTTTAAAATAAGCTAAATAAAAAAGCGGCTATAGGGTAATATTATAAATCATCATAAGATGAAGTTTCGATCTCAATACTTAGAGAGACACAGTGAGACTTGGATACATGAATGTAAAAAAAATTACCAGCCTCATCTTAATTGTTGTTTTCGTATGCCTTGCTGCAGGCGTCACTACGTTTGCCTATAATGCGATGCATAGTTATAAAATCAATTCTGGATTTGTCAGTCTGCCACTCCAATTCGATCCTGAGGATTCTTCTTCTGCGTATAAACTAAACCATTCTAAAGTCACCGTTTACGGTGGCTTTATTAAAGGCATCCAAAATAATAAAAAGAACAGTAATGGAAGCCTTGTTATCAGAGCGCTATCTCCGCTGCCGAACATAAACGTCAAGAGTGATTCTGAAAACACAGTTGTATTGCTGCTTGAAAATGTAAACCCGGATTTTTATGCAAAAAGAATTAGCGGGAGCAAACAGCAAAAAGAGAAGAACACGGCGAATACATTACAGATAAGCGTTAAAACAAAGGCCGGTAAAACAATAAAAATCGAACCGATAGAACCGAAAACGGAGAAAGGCACAGAAGGATATCAATACATTATTTTGGGAGATAACCGAAATGGATATGATACTTTTAGGGAGATGATCCGCCAGGTAAACGCTAAAAATCCTGTATTTGTCATCGATAACGGAGATCTGGTATTCAGTGGAAAACCGAATCAATATAGGCTGTTTGATCAAATGACCTCAAATATTTCCGCAACTTTATGCACCACACTTGGTAACCATGACATTCGGGGCAACGGTCGGATTACCTATACCTCACTGTATGGACCGGCTTATTATTCTTTTGATTTTGCAGACAGCCATTTTGTATTTTTAGATTCATCCCCTGGCTGGGTCGAAAAACAAGCGATTTCCGATGAACAATATGTCTGGCTACAAAACGATTTAAAAAAAGCAGAAGGGAAGCATATATATGTGATCACGCATATCCCGCCCTATGATCCGAGGCGCGGTGTCACTCCCAATGAAATTCCTAACTATGTAAACGATATAAAAAACAGCGGAGGCTGGTGGGAACAGAAATTAAATAATTACAATGTGAGCAAGTCTATGGATCACGGTTTTCAGGATCCCCTTGAAACAGCAAGGTTTGAAAATCTTATGAATCTCTACCAGGTAGATACTGTCTATTTGTCTCATATCCACAGCTATATAGAATATACGAAAAACGATGTGAGCTATTTGATTAGCGGCGGCGCGGGAGCAGAACTTTTAACCGAAAACAGCTATTACCATTACATCATTAGAAACATCGACGATGGAAGTGGAATTACGATAGTAGAATTGCCGTCGCCGACCAATACTTACCTTGTTAGATATGGAACAGCAGTAAAAATCTTTGTAATTGCAATGTATGACGAAAATCAAGCTACGGTTGTTTTCGGCCTTGTAAGTTTTGTTTTGCTGATTCTACTTCTGCTCGGAAGGATCTATGTGCGGGGAAAACTCTTTTTTCACAAAATAGCAGGATGGTTGCGCGATACCGCGAAATATGCAGCGAAAAGATATAATGAACTGTTTTTTAAGAAAACCTTATGACCCTGTTGGCTTCTCCTGAGGCAAACAGAACGAGAATATAAAACAAAAGCCTATTGTAAACCTAATTAAAATTATGAGTTGACAATAGGCTTTTGTTATGTGATACTTTTTCTCGGTTCAATACAACTCGGAGACTTTAAAACGAAAAGGAGAAAAAGATGTTTCAGAAAAAAATAACTGCGGCGGAATTGGTTTTATGCGCACTTTTTACCGCCCTCATTGCCATTGGTGCGTTTATAAAAATTCCGATACCGGTGGTTCCATTTACGCTGCAATTTTTGTTTACGATGCTTGCCGGATTGCTCCTCGGGCCAAGATCAGGTGCAATAAGCGTAGGTGTGTATATTGCTTTAGGCCTTATGGGTCTGCCGATTTTTGCCGAGGGGGGTGGCTTTGCCTATATTTTCAAACCCAGCTTCGGATATCTGATCGGCTTTTGCATAGCAAGCGCTGTGACCGGCGCCATTGCAAATAAGGTGGAAAATCCATCCTACAAAAGGTTGCTTTCGGCAAACTTTACCGGCCTTGCAATCGTCTATCTTCTGGGTATGCTTTATTACTATTTGATCTGCAATTATCTGATCGATGCATCGATAAGCATCCCGACCTTGCTGCTGTATTGTTTTGTTATGGCAGTGCCAGGGGATATCGTACTTTGTATTCTTAGTGCCGGTATTGCAAAGCGTTTGATCCCAATGCGAAAAAAGCAGGGAAAATAAAATGGAAAGGCAGACCATGAACAGACTGGATGAAATGAAAAACATCGTGCTTGGCGGGGGAACTCTTTCCAAAGACGATGCTTTAGAACTGTGTAAACAAGATATTCTTTCTTTGGCTGAAGCAGCAGACGAGATCCGTGATCATTTTTGCGGGCAAGAATTTGATCTTTGTACGATAATCAACGGAAAAAGCGGAAAATGTTCCGAAAACTGCAAATACTGTGCGCAGTCCTCGTTCTATGGGACGGCCGTCGAAGAATATCCGCTGCTCGATACAAAAACGATTGTGGAAAATGCAAAATACAACGAGGACAGAGGTGTCTTGCGGTATTCGATCGTGACTTCAGGGAAACGCCTATCCGATCCGGAAGTAGAGAAGATGTGCGAAAGCATAAGCGAAATCAGACAAAAAACAAATGTTTCCGTTTGCGCTTCCTTTGGCCTTTTGGATCAAAAAGCCTTTTCAAAGCTGAAAGAAGCAGGTGTTTCCAGGATCCACAATAATCTTGAAACCTCACGGAAAAATTTCCCGAATGTTTGCACGACACATTCCTATGATGACAAGATCGAAGCCATCAGAGCAGCCAAGGAAGCCGGGCTTGAAGTCTGCAGCGGAGGGATCATCGGACTTGGTGAGACGATGGAAGTCAGGATCGACATGGCACTTTCGCTTCGTGAGCTTGGAATACGTTCTGTTCCTGTCAATATTCTCGCACCCATTCCGGGTACTCCTTATGCATCGAAAGATCCTCTCGGCGAGGATGAGATCTGTCGTACGCTAGCTATCTTTCGATTTCTGCTTCCATCGTCGGCGATCCGGCTTGCGGGAGGGCGAGGACTTCTTGCAGACAAGGGAAAACAGTGCTTTTTATCTGGAGCAAATGCAGCAATTACCGGAGATATGCTGACAACAGCAGGCATTACCATTGAACAGGATCTAAAAATGATAAAAGAACTGAATTTTAAGGTGGTGAAAACAAATGAGTAGAGGACTTTTTGTTACTGCAACCGGAACGGATGTCGGAAAGACTTTTGTAACGGCATTGATCATCAAAAAACTGCGGGAGGAAGGCTATTCGGCAGGTTATTACAAAGCGGCTTTAAGCGGTGTGGAGAAAAGTGAAAAAGGTATTTCAGAAAGTGATGCGGGCTATGTAAAACGGATCGCAGGTCTTGATACGGCTATCGACGATTTGGTCGGATCTGTTTATGAAAATGCGGTTTCTCCTCATCTTGCGGCCCAAATCGAAGGAAACCCTGTTGAGATGGATGAAGTCAAAGCCGGTTATCGGAACGCCTTATCAAAATATGACTATGTCACGATGGAAGGAAGCGGCGGCATCATGTGCCCGATCCGCTATGATGATAAGACGCATATCTTTCTTGAAGATATTATCAGAGAACTCGATCTTCCTGTCATCGTTGTCGCTGATGCAGGACTTGGCACGATCAACGCCGTGGTGCTTACCATCGAGTACATGTGGCACCGAAACATGCAGGTAAAAGGGATCATATTCAATCATTTCCACCCTGGCAATGTCATGGAAGAAGATAACAAAAAAATGGTTGAAGCAATCACAGGCATTCCCGTAATTGCGTTTGTAAAGGAAAATGACAGTGAAATCGATATACCCGCAGCCACCCTTGCAGGGTTATATGAATAGGAGGACAAAATGAATTTAACGGAAAAAGATTTGCGCCATATCTGGCATCCTTGCACACAAGCGAAAGATTACGATGATTTGAAGCCCATCATCATCGATCGCGGAGAAGGTGTATTCTTATATGATAAAAACGGGAAACAGTATCTGGACATCATAAGTTCCTGGTGGTGCAATCTCCTCGGACATTGCAATCCCAAAATAAACGAAGCAGTGATAAAGCAGCTGGGCAAACTGGAACATGTTATTTTTGCAAACTTTTCACATGAGCCGGCAATCGAACTTTGCGAAGAACTTATAAAAATCATACCGGAAGGGCTTTCCCGATTCAGTTTTTCTGACTGCGGCTCTGCGGCTGTGGAATCGGCGCTGAAGATGAGTTTTCAGTATCAGCAGCAGATCGGGCAGACCAAAAGAAAAAAATTCATGTGTCTAACAGAAGCTTACCATGGTGAAACACTGGGATCTCTGTCTGTTGGCAGCATGGATCTGTATTCTAAAATATTTGCACCTTTGCTGATGGATACGATCAGGATCGAAGCTCCCGACTGCTACCGGTGCCCTTACGGAAAAGTTCGCGAACGCTGTAGCTGTGAATGCTTTGAGCATGCAGAAAAAGCCTTTGAGGAGCAGGGGGCCGAGGCCTGTGCCATCATCGTTGAACCCATTGTGCAGGGAAGTGCCGGAATGAGAATCTATCCGGCGCTGTATTTGAAGAAACTGAGGGCTTTATGCGATGAGTTCGGAGTTTTGCTGATAGGCGATGAAATCGCCACAGGCTATGGGCGGACCGGAAAGATGTTTGCTTTTGAATATGCCGGTGTGAGTCCTGATATCATGTGCATTTCAAAAGGACTTACCGGCGGGTATCTGCCCATGGCGCTCACGGTCACAACGGAAACCGTGTATGATGCATTTTATGGAGACTACAGCCAGGGTAAGACCTTTATGCACAGTCATACTTACAGCGGAAATCCTCTGGGCTGCGCGGCGGCTCTTGCGGTGTTGAATATCCTCAGGCAAGATCGTGTTTTGGAAATTGCCGCAGCAAACGCAAAAGGCTTAACCACGAAACTCAAAAGTGCTTTTCTTGAACATAAAAATGTCGGTGAAATTCGTCACATCGGTTTGATCAATGCCATTGAACTCGTAGCAGATAAAAAAACAAAAACGCCTTTTGCTGCGCATGAAAGGATCGGCTACGAAATCTATAAAAAGGCGCTGAAAAATGGATTGATTTTGCGCCCGATGGGAGATATCATGTATTTTAATCCGCCTCTCAACATAACCGAAAAGGAACTCGATCAAGCAGTCGAACTCTGCAGGCGTTCAATTTTGGAAGTGCTTGAATGATAAGAGTAATTTTTGGAAACCGGTTCAGTTCAGCTTCGATTCGTGTATAATAGAGGCATAGAGATTATCATGAGCCGGGGGAAAAAAGATGCGACTAAAATTATACATAATTATTACAACGATTGCGTTAGTTTGCGCAATGGTAACACCAACTCAGGTTTTTGCAGGAAGCTTTGGTATTGATATCGATGGTAAGGCGGTTTACTAAACACAGCCCCCAGGTGCCCCTTTGTGGGTACAGCTACCCAGGATACAGTG
>CAZKCB010000111.1:0-6818 GCA_964550965.1 uncultured Oscillospiraceae bacterium | reverse complement strand
AAACCTCAAGATCGGTGCCTATGTGCATCGCCATAAGCTCGACAAAGACATAGAGCATATCTATGAGCTTTTCCCCCGATTAAAGGAGAGAGCATGGCAGTACGCCGGAACGCTTTCCGGAGGAGAGCAGCAGATGCTTGCTGTTGGACGCGCGCTGATGAGCCGGCCAAAGCTTCTGATGATGGACGAGCCTTCGTTGGGTCTTGCACCGCTTGTTGTCAAAGACATCTTTAACATTATCAAGACGATCAATGACGATGGCATCACGGTGCTTCTGATCGAGCAGAACGCGAACCATGCACTTAAGATCGCAGACTGGGCCTATGTTATGGAAACCGGCACGATCACGATGCAGGGCACCGGAGCAGAGCTTCTCGCTGACGACAGGATCCGGGAAGCGTATCTCGGAAAACGAAAAGGCGAATAAAAAGGAATAAACAGGAGGATAATACCATGTTTTGCACAAAAATAAAAAAACTGAATCGTGCAGCCGCAGTTTGTACTGCCGCGGTTGTTATCTTTTCGGGAAGCCTGACAGCCTTTGCTTCGACACCACAGGTCGTTGCCGCACCGGGTGCAGCAGCAGCAGGAGCCTTGACGTTTCAGCAGGGGCTTGAAGCTGCGGTTGTAAAAGCCTTTGATGGTTTGGCAGAAGAAGCCGGGGCCGAAGTGGTCGCAGTCATTACACCTGAGGTCGACGCGATAGCGGCCGAGGTCGCAGCTTCCGTGGAAGGCATTAAAACAGAAAAAGAGAATACGGAGCTGAGCGGCTTTGTTATGGATACATCTGCCTATCCTCCGGCTTCGGTCATAAATAGTATTCCGTCTCAGGCTTTGCCGCAGGTCCGCGCACAAGTGCAGGCTGAGATAGAGACAGCCATCGCCGCGGATTTTGCCAAGTCAGAGAAACTGATCCAGGCACAGGTAAAGCAGATGATGGAAACCGCGGCACCGCAGATCGCAAAAGATATGGAACCTGCCTTGCAGAAATTGGTTCCGAAAATCCACAGCATCATTGAGGCTCGGATTGAAGCAAGCATCGAAGACGAGATCCTTTTGGTCCTGCCGGATCTGATGCCGCTGATTCCTGCAGAGATGCAAAATATGACACCCGAAGAGATCGCAGCGCAGATGAAATCTGTGATCAAGCCGAAAATCGAAGCTGCGGTGAGACCCGACTTTGAAGCAAAAATCAAAGCACAGATCGACGCGCTGATGGTCGAAAAAATCAAAGAACCTATGGAAGCGAAATTTGCACCAAAGCTTTCGGCTATGGACGCTTCTGTTTACAACAGTTTTATCGATCAATTGCCAAGTTATTTGGAAACAGTCATATCAAAAGATTTCATCAAAGCTGTCGTCAGCAAAAATGTGGCGGCGCTTCAGGCCAAATTGCCGAGCCTTGTAGAAAGCTCCCGTGCAGGTGTCGATCAGGAAATCAATGACTATATCGACAGCATGATCGAAAAAGAAACCAAGATCTATATCGGACAATCCTATGTGGATGCCCCGGTCGCCCCCCGCGTTGTCAACAATCGCCTGCTTGTTCCGTTCAGAGCTATCGCGACGGCACTTGGTGCGACGGTCGAATGGCGCTACAAAGAGCGTCAGGTGGTCATGAAAAAGGGGGACACAACGATCGTTCTTACGATCAACAGCGATGTGGTTCTCGTAAACGGCAAGACTGCGAAAATCGATGCGGCTGCCGGAATCTATGAAAACTCTACGCTGGTGCCCGTGCGTTTCATTGCGGAGACCTTCAACATGGAGGTAAACTGGCAGCCTGATTGGAAGATGGTCAATATTGAAGCGGCGCAATAAATAGAACAAAATTGTGAAAGCCTGTGATCGTTTGATTGCAGGCTTTTTTACTGCGGCAATTTGTTTTCGCTTTTCTGATGCGGGTAGATAGTATACAATGAAATAGAATGAGTTTGTTTAGAGAAAGGAATCAATTATGACTGAAAACGCAGACACCACATTTCGAATCGGACCGATCAGACCGCCCAGCGAGGCAAACAGTCTGCTTCTTCAGATCACGAAGGGTTGTACCTGGAACAAGTGCAAGTTCTGCTCGCTGTATAAGAAAAGCACATTTCAGGCTTATACAGTCGAAAGCATCAAAAAAGATATCGATGTGATCGTCTATTATGCAGAGCTGATCGAAAAGTACAAAAACAGCGACGGTACCTGGAACCGAAACGGCCTGTCTTGTGTGATCCAAAGCTTGACGCCGGAGGAGCAAAATAGTTTTTATCTGGTCTACAACTGGATCATGCATGGCTGCGAGAGCGTATTCCTGCAGGACGGAAATTCTCTCGCTTTGAAACCGGATCGGGTCGTTGAAGTCCTTTTATACCTTCGGAGCAAATTCCCGAATATCAAAAGGATCACGACATACGCCAGAGCGGAGACGCTTTCAAAAATTTCCGCAGAGGACTTTAAAGCACTTCGGGCTGCGGGGCTTGACAGGATCCATTCCGGATTTGAGTCGGGATCCGACAAGACCCTTGAGCTCATCAATAAAGGCGTGACTGCAGAGCAGGAAATCACCGCCGGAAAAAATATAAAAGCGGCAGGGATCGAATTTTCGATTTATTTTATGCCTGGGATCGGCGGCAAAGCCTTGTCAAAGGATAATGCACTCGAAACCGCCCGCGTCATCAGAGAAATCAACCCGGATTACGTCAGGATGAGGACTTCGGTCATTGTCAAACGAACCGCGCTTTGGGAAGAATATAAAAGCGGCGAATTCGAACTTTGCAGTGACAATGAAAAACTGGAAGAGATCCGTCTTCTGATCGAAAACACGGGAACCTGCACAGGCTACCTTGCCAGTGATCACATCATCAATCTTTTTCAGGGCATCGAAGGAAGACTTGATACGGACCATGACAAGATGCTCGCCTTCATCGACGAATACTTTGCCCTTCCCGCGCTTGAACAGAAAATGTATCAACTGGCGAGGCGACAGGGGATGGTCTCTACTCTGAAAGACATGACAAGGCTGCCCGGGCCGCAGCGAATGGAGCTTGAAGGCATCTGCCGAAGCGTAACCGATGAAGCAGAGTGGAACGATATGATGAATGAACTGATGATGAGGTATATATAAGCTGACAGCAGTAGAAATCTACAAATTTACAAAACAGAGATTTGTGATTTCCTTGCATGAGTTCACCAGCTATTTGCTTCACAAACAGGGTGAGCTGACAAAAGTGTTGACGTTTTACAATTAGATGTTACAATAAGTGTGAGGTAAATGCACTTTATGGAACGTAAAATAGAAAAACATCTGTTGGCTTGGAAAAACAGTAAAAAAAGAATGCCTTTGGTCCTCTATGGAGCAAGGCAGGTCGGTAAGACCTACACGGCGCTTAGCTTTGGCAAGGCAAATTATAAAAACACCGTGTATTTTAATATGGAAAATTCCGGTGAAGTGGCAGACATCTTTGCGAGGGATCTGGATCCGGAGCGCATCGTCAGGGAACTTGCGGTAAAAAGCGGGCAAAGTATTTTCAAGGAAGACACTTTAATTATTCTTGATGAAATACAAGCCTGCGAAAGAGCTTTGACCTCACTGAAATACTTTTCTGAAAATGCACCAGAATACCATATCATTGCGGCCGGCAGTCTTTTGGGTGTTGCATTAAAAAGAGAAAGCTATTCATTTCCCGTCGGAAAAGTTGAAATGATGACGCTTTACCCGCTTGATTTCGAGGAATTTCTTTGGGCATTAGATCAGCGTCCCTTGTGTGAACTGATCCATGAAGCCTATGCGGAGTTTAAACCTCTGTCACTCCATGAAACGGCTATGGATTTTTACAAAAAATATCTGGTGATCGGCGGAATGCCAAGGGCAGTGATCGAATACGCCGAGAGCAGGGACTTCAATTTTGTAGTGGCAGCGCAAAAAACGCTGAATGATGCTTACATAGCGGATATGGCAAAATACGCGACACCTTACGAAACAAGCAAAATCATGGCAGCATGGAATAGTGTACCGGCGCAGCTTGCCAAGGAAAACCACAAGTTTCAATATAAGCAGATAAAATCAGGCGCAAGAGCGTATGAATATGAAACCCCCATCGATTGGATGAAGGCGGCAGGTATCATAAATAAATGCCTGAAAATAACGGAAGGGAAAATCCCTCTTTCCGCATATGCCGATAGCGCTTCTTTCAAAATATATATGATGGATACGGGATTGCTTTGTGGGAAATTTGATATTGCTGCAAACGTGGTCATTGACAGCCCCGTTGGATTTGATGGTTTCAAGGGCGCATTGGCTGAAAACTATGTGATGCAGGCCTTGACTGCTAACGGCTTTAGGCCATACTACTGGGAATCGTCAGGCAAAGCAGAACTGGATTTTGTCCTTCAGGACAAGGAGGGAAGAATCATTCCTCTTGAAGTGAAGTCGGCAGATAATGTCAGAGCAAAAAGTCTGATGGTCTTTTCTGAAAGGTATCAACCAGCCTATGTGATTCGCGTGTCCGCAAAGAACTTTGGCTTTGAAAATAACATAAAAAGTGTTCCGCTGTATGCGGTATTTTGCATTGAACGGTAAAAAGGAGAGATAGGAAATGAATGTTTTTGAAGCAATCAAGACCAGAAGAAGTGTACGAAATTACCTGCCAAAGCCCATCGAGGAAGAAAAATTGATGCAGCTTCTGGAGGCCGGCCGTTTGGCTCCCGGAGCAAAGGTCGAGCAGGATTTTAAAATAATCGTCGTAACAGACAGCAATTTAAAAAGAGAACTTGTTCCGGCCTGCAAAGGACAGGGATTTGTCGCAGAAGCACCGGTCGTTCTCGTCATGTGCTCCACAAACGATCGCGATATGATCTGCGGTCAGCCCGTTCGCCCCATCGATTGCTCGATCGCGCTCTCCTTTATGATGCTGGAAGCAGAAGAGCTTGGTCTTGGTATGTGCTGGCTCGGGTGGTTTATGGCGGATCAGGTCCAAAAAATACTTGAAATCCCAAAAGATTATAAGGTCTTTGCCGTTGTTCCGGTTGGATATCCCGCGGTCCAAGGGCATCCGACATCGCGGAAAAGCCTCGACGAACTGGTTCTGTATAATAAATGGTCAAAGAAATAAGCAGAAAAAAAGAATAGATTTTCTTAAAAGAAAAGAATCAAAAAAGGAAACGCTGCGTCAATTGGAAAGCCAAGGGACGCAGCATTTATTTTGAGGGCAGTCTTGACCGGTAAAAATAATGCTTTGCAGCTTCTGTGACAACGATGTAAAGACCCGAGATCGCAATCAAAGAAAGAAGCATCAGGGGCGGGATCGGTTCAATATTCAAATACTGATGCAAAGGAAGATAGGGCAGGATCAGAGTGAAAGCGGCCACAAAAGCAGAGGACCACAGAAGGATCGAAGCCGGTCTGCTTTTGAAAAAAGGTTTTTGTGTGCGCATGACCATCAGGATCAGAAGTTCGGTCAGGATCGAAACCGTGAACCAGGCGCTCTGAAATGCTGTTTCCTGCGCTTTAAACACGAGAATAAGGACCGCAAAGGTCAGAAAATCAAACACGGAGCTGATCAGACCAAAGAGAAACATAAAGTCCCGGATAAACTTGATATCCCATCTGCGCGGCTTTTCCAGTACTTCCGCGTCGACCCTGTCATTTGCAATGGTGATTGCGGGAAAATCCGACAGGAAGTTGATCAATAAGATCTGTTTTGGAAGCAGCGGCAGGAACGGCAAAAACAAAGATGCCCCGGCCATGCTGAACATGTTCCCGAAATTGGCGCTTGTCGTTACAAGGATGTATTTGAGGGTATTGTTAAACGTCGTTCGCCCCAGTATGATCCCGCGGTTCAGGACTTCCAGACTTTTTTCCATCAGTACAAAATCGGCCGACTCTTTTGCCACATCGACCGCATTGTCGACGGAGATGCTTACGTCTGCAGCATGCAGCGCCGGCACATCGTTGATCCCGTCGCCCATATAGCCTACAACATGGGATTTCTTTTTCAACGCGAGGATGATCCTTTCCTTTTGGTTTGGATCTACTTCTGCAAACAGATTAGTGCTTTCGATCTTATTCCACAAAGCCTCATCACTGAGGCGCATAAGCTCTCCTCCCGTGAGTACACCGGTCACTTTCAGGCCGACGCTCTGTGCAATGTGCATGGCAATCAGCTTGTTGTCTCCCGTAATGACCCTGAGACTGACGCCTCTTCCTGCAAGCTCGTCAAGGATTTGTGACACATCGGCTTTTGGATGGTCGAACAGGAGCAGAAATCCCATCAAGGTCATTTCTTTTTCATCTTCGACAGCATAACCTTCTTGCAGCTGAACGTGCTTTTCTGCGATCCCCAGGACGCGGATCCCTTGACTGCTCCAGTTGGTATAGAGTTCGAGGATGGCCGCCAGAATGCTTCCAGTTATAGGCGTTACAGCACCTTTTATCTCGACATGGCTGCAGACACCAAGGATGCTGTTCAACGCACCTTTTGTGATCATCATAGATCCATCCTGTTCCTCAACAATGACACTTAATCTCTCTCGGGTAAAATCAAAGGGGATCTCCCCCTGTTTTTTAATGTTGCCTACATTGAGGTTCTGAATTTCACTGATTGCTTCATCGAGGGAATTTGACATTCCCGTTTGAAGGGTGGCATTGAGATAGGCCAGTTTCAAGACTGTTTCAGAACTTTCTCCTTCGACATTGACCGCACCGTCGAGACGAATAACGCCGTCCGTCAGGGTGCCTGTTTTATCGGTACATAATACCTCCATCCTGCCGAAGTTTTCGATTGCGGTCAGGGGTCTCACGATTACCCGTTCTTTTGCCATGCGCTTGGAGC
>CAZKCB010000110.1:0-6827 GCA_964550965.1 uncultured Oscillospiraceae bacterium | reverse complement strand
ATCCTCTTGCTCCCTGCTTTGATAAATAAGCCAAGGTTTGAATGTTCGCCATAGTATGATCAAGCCGGCCGCCAAGACCTCCATATAATATAAAATTCCGGTATCCTAAAGAATATCCTTTTTTTACTGAAAAAAGCATATCAGTATCATCTTTCTCTTTTGGCAGTTGAATGATTTGCTCAAAATCGGGAATTTTCTTGAGTGAATCAAAATCTCCCAAAAGAAGATCCGGCCTGATCCCGATTCGCTCCAGGTGGGTAAAGCCTCCGTCAGCTGCAATGATATAGTCTCCGCTTTTACGCAAAATATGTGGTTCCGCAAAGCTTCCTGCACCGACAATATGGCACACCGGAGCTGCGTTATCTTTTTTTCCAGAATCCATTGTTTCCTCCCTGATTACAATTCTTTTTTCGTATATATCTTAAGCGAAAGAAGAAAGGATAACGAAAGAACTGCGATCACAACCACGGGTGAAAGCTTTGCTGCCAAATCAAGTGTTTGTGCAGACGGCAGGTTTCCTGAATTTATTGATAAAAACGTGATAAGTCCGGTCGCTCCAAAAAGGAGGATCATCATCAGAAGCCTTCCTTTTTCGACCCCGAATCGGAACAGGATCGGCATGACCAATGACATATAGACAAGTGCCAGCGCAGAAAGCCCACCGGAAATCAAAACCATCTCTTTCAACGATTCTCCGTTGTTAACGAAAAGATTAAATGCTATATTAACCAAAAATACAGCTACCGAAAAAAGAACTCCCAGCAAAAATTTCTCCAGTACGATATCACGCCTTGATACCGGCATAGAAAGAGCATATTTATCCCATTTTGCTTTTTCATCATAGGCCATAGCCGTGATGGGCATCTTAGCAGCAAGAACTGCCATGATTGCTCCAATCATAGAGCTGTCGTGCGTCCAAAACCCGAGCACGGCATAAAACAAGATCAGGACTCCGATTATCATCCCCTGCTTTTTCAAATTGATCAAGTCTTTTATAAGTAACCCCTTCATTTTTATTTCTCCTTAATATGATAAAGCATGATATCCTCAAGCCCTGCTCTGTCGATGACATGATTTCCGCTGATCCGATTTCTTTCTACCAAAGCCTGAACCCCGAAATTATTTGAGCGAACACCGCTTATGGCTGTTTTATCGATTCCTTCAAAGTCGGCAGCGGAGCATTTTAAGATCCCGTATTTTTCAAGCAGCTCATCCTTTGGTTCACTGAAAACGATCTTTCCTTTATGGAGAAACGTGATATAATCGCAGATTTTTTCCAGATCGCTCGTAATGTGTGAGGAAAGCAGGATCGACCGTTCTTCATCCTGTATAAATTCCTGAAACACATCAAGGATCTCATCCCGTGCGATGGGATCCAGCCCGCTTGTTGCTTCATCAAGTAAAAGCAGCCTGGAATCGTGAGAAAGCGCAATTGCGATCGCCAGTTTCATCTTCATACCATGTGAATAATCTTTGACTGTTTTTTTCTTGGAAGGCAGCGAAAATCTTTCCACATAATCTCGGAACAATTTTTGATCCCATGTCCGATATATATTTTTCATGATACGTTCGATATCTGAAAGATTCAAATTTTCAGGGAAACAGCTTTCATCCAAAACGACTCCGAGGTTTTCCTTGATCGATTTCAAATCTTCCTGATTATCACGCCCCAGAAGAGTGATCGTCCCGCTGTCACGAGAGATCAGATCCAGGATCAGCTTGATCGTAGTGCTTTTTCCGGCTCCGTTTTCACCGATCAAACCCATAATACAGCCCTGCGGCAATGTCAGACTGACATGATCGAGAAGAAAACCGTCATAATTTTTTGATACGTCTTTTAATTCCAAAGCATAGTTCATTGTTGGTCTCCTTTATAGAGCAGTGTCAGCATTTCGATCAGTTCGTTGAGTTCGATATCGTAAAGACTCGCTGACTCCACAATTTTTTGCATCAGTTCTTCGACCTTTTTCAGGCGTTCCTCGCGAATCAGTTCAATGTTTTTTCTCGCGACAAAGCTTCCTTTTCCCGGTACAGATACAATAAATCCTTCCCGTTCCAATTCCTCATAGGAGCGTTTCGTTGTAATGACACTGATCCGCAGTTCTTTGGCGAGCAGACGCATCGATGGCAGCGCGTATCCTTCTTCGATCGCCCCGCAAAGGATCATGTTCTTGATCTGCATGGTTATTTGCTCGTAGATCGGCTGTCCGCTTGAATTGCTTATAATAATATCCACGTAACGACTCCCTTTCGGAAAACAAAATAAATATGATCATACTGTATATACAGAATATACACAGTATGATCATCATTGTCAATGTGGTTTTTGATATTTTAAAATATCTTTTAGTCTTAAAAAAAGCAGTTTGTGCCGCTATGCAAAGCTGATGAATTCTGTAAGATCTGATTTTATGATAACATCAAGTTCCTGCCGCTTTTCTGCGTCAGTCTCAGTAAACATAAAACCAAAGACCGGCTGCTTGTTAAAATCGAGTTTTCGGAGGCAGAGCACCTTTTGGAAACTCCGGCAGAGCGCATCATAATCAAACGCTTTGATAGGTGCCGCAACCTCGGGCTTGTTCAATATGATCAGAGAATATATTTTGCCCTGCTTTTCTTTGAGTAAAGTCAGCCAGTCCGGCTTTTTGCTCTTCAGATAATAGTCTACGGTGTTCAGTCCGAACGCAAAATGGACCAGGTCTGTAGTGCACCAGCCCGCAAATCGCATCGGGTTGAATTCGATCGGCAGGATCCGGTCTTTATCGATTCTTATTTCGATATGTGCGGGAAAGTTTTTGGCCCCGATGAGCTCGTTCACCTTTTTCAAATAAGCCTCAAAGCTCGCAAGATGAGTCTCTATGATTTCTTTGCTTGTATAATAGAGACGGTCACTGACGTCGCTGCTACTTGAAAAATCATGTTTCATGATATTGAGGATCACAGGATCACCGGCTTCATCAAAATAGGCATCGATCGCATATTCGTCACCGTTGATATATTCTTCCAGAATAAATGTTGTGTTTCCGATGACCGACTCAGGAAATTGCTCGCTCCACGTCCCCATTTGGGATCCTATCTCCGCAAGCGTTCTTTTCCAATCTTCTATAGTATCGATCGTATAGACTCCGATGCTGAAAAATCCGACTGCAGGTTTCACGATAAGCGGTAATTTCAAGCTATTCGGATCGATGTTTTTCAGTTCTTCAAAAGAGGCCGCCAGAAAATAGAAATCCGGATAAATCGAACGCAGAAGCTTACGGAAGCTCACTTTGTCCTTCATTCTATTTATGCTGTCGATCCGTTCTTTGTCATCGATATTTTGATAGACCCATTCCAATGCATTCTCAGATGTCGTGTAAAGGGGCGTTGATGGCGTGTAAAGCGATTTAAACGCATCGCTGTCTATCAGGTTCAGCAAATGATCACGGTCTTCTTCGATTGCGGTCTCATTTTTTAGCACCGGCGTTTTCTGGGCTTTCAGGTACTGTTTCAATTCACTGGATACATAGGGTTTTTCTAAAATTACCATTTGGCTTCTCCTCTGCTGCTTATTATTTTTTCCGAAAGAGTTACTATTTTTTGTCTGTATTCAGGCTCTAATTCGCCCAAGAAGACATTATATGCACTTTGCCATTCCTTTTCATTTTCAGTCAGGTAAACATCCGCATCCTCGTTTTGATCTTTGGTTTCCTGGTAGAGCAATGCGGTTTCCATATCACCAAGAAGAAGGAATAGTTCCGAGAATTCATCTCCATATAAACATTCGCTTCGAAGAAGATCGCGCAGATCGGTAAAGCTTTTTATCTTGTCGCTGATCAGTTTAAGTTTGTCCGTTGTTTTCCGACAGTCTCTGATTTCTTCGGTGAGTGACCTGAAGGCTTTGTCGTCCATGGCTTGACCATCTTCAAAATGGATCGTTGGAAGCACTTCTTCTTTCAGTTTTATATCCGGCAGGCTTCCGTCAGCGAGAACACGTGCAGAAAGGGTCTCATAAATATTGATCAAAAGATCCGGATAACCGCTGTGAAAGTCTAACAGCACAGTGTGTATCTCTTCCTTTGAGAAACCCTTGCAGTATCTGTTTTCGTAAAGCAGTCTTTCCAGATAGGTCAAAATATATTCGACGCCTTCGGTCTGTATCTCGTTTCCGCTGATCGGATAATCGATCATCCCCGGAGTCTCCGCCGCACTGAATTCCCAGTCATAGTCGGTGAAAAAGCATTTCAGCCCTTGATCGATGGTTGCATTGTATGCATAATTCAGCGTTTCGATCCTGCTGGCCCGAACCTTCGCATAAAGTTTTTTTGCCTCATCTATTTTTTCCTTGAGTTCCCTCTGCCCTTCTAAGAATAATCCTTCAAGGGGTTTATTTGCAAGTTCAAAAACCGCTTTGTCCGGATCCGAAAAGGATTTCAGATGAAGCCCGATCGTATAGTAAATCGATTCTAAAATAGTCTGAGCCGTTTCGACCCTGACAGAACTGCTTTCTCCGCAGGTAAATGCCTTCGTCTGTTCTGTCAAAATCCCAATGATCTGAGTTTGCAACGATGCAATGGCTTCATTTGCGAGAAGGCCGGTATAAAGTGCCTCCTGTATCAGTGATTCAAAATAGTTTTTTTGACTAAGCTTGTCCCGTTCCATGCGGGATGATTTTTCAATAGAGTTCATAGAAATAATCTCCCTCCTCACCCGGGGTATCAACAAAACCGGTTTCGGCATTTGGATCAAAACTCCCGTTTCGGATCTCCTGTGCCATGCGTTCCAGTTCTCTGCCGTTTAGAAGATCCAGCGATCCCTGGCAGCTTGCATCAAAATATTTTTTCATCCAGCCAAGAAGCTCATCATCAGAAAGAATATCCAGGGTTTCATTTTTGAAATAGTAAAAGACCTCGATCAATTCATGGATCGTGTCTGAATAGTTGTATTGAGAAATATACGGTGAATCATAGAATTCCGTTATGATCTTCTCGATGATTCCGCCTCCGAATTCCACCCGGCCAAAGTTTCTGAGTGCCTCCGCGCGCATTTCAACAAGCCCCTTCACTTCTGTCGGGGATAAAACCAAATGATATTCTGCTGTTTTTTCGTTGCAATTGAGAATCTCGATGATTGCCTGGCTGCTTATTGCAGATTCAGGAATCATTTGAAACAGATTTTTCATGTGCATCACCTCCATGGTCTTCCTAGTATAGGGCAACGCAAAGTGCGATACAAGACTTGAAATTTAGCCGTTTTTGTGGTATGATAAACATGTTAAAAACAAGTGTATGCATTGAATTTGCTGGAAATATTTTTCTTGCTTATTATATCATAAAATCTAAAAATTAGCCACTGCCTGCATCGTTCCATAAAAGGAGTCTGCATGTTGAAAACAATCGTAAAACTACTGCCGGGTGTTTTTCTGGCAGCAATCATAGCGATCCCGGCCTGGTTCCTTGGGCGGGCGTTTCCTGTCATCGGAAGCCCGATCTTAGGGATCCTTTTCGGAATGATCCTTGCCTTTTGGCGGCGACCGCCCTTTTTTGCTTTCGGAGTCCACTATACTTCAAAAAAACTGCTGCAATACTCTATCGTTTTATTAGGATTTGAAATGGATCTTTTCCATGTTTTTGAGGTTGGACGTCAAACTCTTGTTTTAATGGTCTTTACTCTTTCTGCTGCTTTTCTGACGGCCTTTGCTGCGGGAAAGCTTTTAAAACTGGACGGCAATACAAAAATGCTGATCGGCGTGGGATCAGCGATCTGCGGAGGATCGGCGATTGCCGCCACTGCACCGGTCATAGGCGCAAGCGATAAAGAAATCGCACATTCGATCTCAACGATCTTTCTTTTTAATGTGATTGCCGCTTTTCTTTTTCCATTTCTTGGTCACTTGCTCGGTATGAGCGATCAAAGTTTCGGCCTTTGGGCAGGAACTGCGATCAATGACACCTCTTCGGTCGTCGCAGCCGGGTATTCGTTCAGCAATGAGGCTGGTGATCTGGCTGTGATCGTAAAGCTTACAAGAACCTTGATGATCGTACCGATCACATTGTTTCTTGCCTTTCACTCTTCCAAAAAAGCTGCTGCAGAACGAAAAGGAAGCTATAGCATAAAAAAGATTTTCCCCTGGTTTGTCCTGGGTTTTGTAACGGCCTCGATCATGAATACTTTTTTACCGATTCCCGAAGAGTTTACCCTTTTTCTTTCTCAGACCGGCAAATTTGTCATCGTAATGGCCATGGCCGCAATCGGCCTCAATACCAATCTTGTAGAGCTTATAAAAAGCGGTGCCAAGCCCATTTTTCTTGGTTTTCTTTGTTGGGCGGTCTTAGCCGTCACTTCCCTTTTCGTCCAGCAGATGCTCGTTTGATCCTATTGTTCGATCTCACGGATCAGATTGACCATTTCGATCGCGCTCACCGCACAGTCATAGCCTTTGTTCCCTGCTTTTGTTCCTGCTCTTTCGATTGCCTGCTCGATCGTCTCTGTGGTAAGCACACCGAACATGACCGGGATATCCGAATTCAGTGAAACATGGGCTATTCCTTTGGAAACTTCACTGCACACATAATCGTAGTGCGTAGTAGCACCGCGGATCACGGCACCAAGACAAATCACAGCATCATACTTTCCGCTTTTAGCCATCTTTCCTGCAATCAGAGGGATCTCAAACGCTCCCCGGACCCAGGCGATTTCGATGTCCGCCTCTTTTACATTGTGACGACTGAGGCCGTCTATTGCTCCGGATAGGAGCTTTCCCCCAATGAACTCATTGAACCTCGCAACGACGATACCCACTCTGATGTTTTCCGAGACCAGTTTTCCTTCATAAACTTTCATTTTCT
>CAZKCB010000109.1:0-6916 GCA_964550965.1 uncultured Oscillospiraceae bacterium | reverse complement strand
GGATCATTTGGCCGCCGTTTTCCAACAGCGCTTTTGCAACTCTTGCGACACAGAGATCCAAGGTTTCGATCGCCTTGATCGTTGCCTGCATATCGCCCGTATGGCCAACCATATCCGGATTTGCAAAGTTCAATATAATAAAATCGTATTTTTTCTCGGCAATGAGAGGGATCACGGTATCTGTGACTTCAAGAGCACTCATTTCCGGTTTGAGATCATAAGTCGCGACTTTTGGCGAAGGGATCAGGACCCGATCTTCCAATGCGTTCGGTGTTTCTACACCTCCATTGAAAAAGAAGGTCACATGAGCATACTTTTCGGTTTCTGCAATGCGGAGCTGCCGCAGACCAAGAGACGAGACATATTCCCCGAATGTGTTCTTTAAAGATGTGGGAGGAAAAGCGACATCAACGTTTGGCATTGTAGCATCATACTGTGTCATGCAGACATAACAAAGATTTTTTGGCCGTGCCTTACGGGCAAAGCTGCTGAAAGAATCATCAACAAAGCAGCGCGTGATTTCTCTGGCCCGATCAGGACGGAAATTAAAAAAGATAAGCGAATCATTGTCCGCTATTGTTGTTGGAGCAGCATCCTCATCACAAATAACTGTTGGAAGTACGAATTCGTCATTTTCGTCTCGTTTATAAGCGTCAGCAAGTGCATCCAGTGCGGATGCGGCTTTGTGGCCAACACCAAGGGTCATTGCAGCATATGCTTTTTCGACTCTGTCCCAACGATTGTCGCGATCCATGGCATAATATCTTCCGGAAAGGAAGACGATTTTGCCAAGACCGATTTTTTTCATGTGAGATTCCAACTGTGCAATATATTGTTCTGCTGAGCGGGGAGGTACATCTCTGCCGTCAAGAAGCGCATAGACGAACACGTTCTCTAAGCCTTTGCTTTTTGCCAGATCGAGAAGCGCAAAAAGATGCGTCAAATGGCTGTGAACACCGCCATCCGATAAAAGCCCCATCAAATGAAGCGAAGACTTGTTTTCCAACGCATGATCCATCGCTTTATTCAGAGCTTTATTTTTAAAGAAGCCACCCTCTTCGATTTCTTTTGTGATCCGTGTCAGTTCTTGATAAACGATTCGCCCGGAACCGATATTAAGATGACCGACTTCTGAATTCCCCATTTGTCCTTCCGGAAGACCCACAGAAAGACCTGAGGCCCGAATGAGCGTATTCGGACAGGAAGCAAAAAGTTTATCCAAATTCGGAGTATCTGCTAAAGCGATGGCGCTTTCATTTTGGATCGGATTTTCTCCAAATCCGTCCAGAATCATCAACATAGTATTCATTTTTTTCTATTCGGGGCAGGCTTCTTCAAAAAGAACTTTTGCCCCAAGTCTCCTCTCGTTTTCTGGCGCGTTCGCACGGGAATTTATTTAGTCCCAATCATTATAGCAGAAATTGTTTATTAAATGTATGGAGAACGCCAGAATTTTGCTATAATAAGACCAAACAGGCTGTTCCTTTTGGCTGTTTTTACAGATATCGAAAAATCGAAGAAGAGAGCAAAGAAAGAGGTAATGCAATGCCGACAGACGGTTTCAAAAAAGACACTGCCGAAGCGGGCGTCTTATGGACCAGAGAGCAAACGGAAGCGATTCGGAAAAGAGGCAAAAATATACTGGTTTCAGCAGCGGCCGGTTCCGGCAAGACCGCTGTGCTTGTTGAGCGGATCAAAAAATTGATCACAGAAGAAAAGATATCTCTCGATGAAATGCTTATCGTGACGTTTACCAATGCAGCAGCCTCCGAAATGCGCGAAAAGATAGTATCCGCGATCCCTGAACAAATGGATCAGATCCACAAATCGCATATCAGCACCTTCCATGCATTTGCTCTTGATGTGATCCGGCGCTACTTTCATCTGATTGAAATAGAACCTGGTTTTCGGATCTGCGATGAAACACAAAAGGTTCTTCTGCAAAACGCAGCAATGGATGAACTTTTTCATATTAAATTTGAAGAAGGAGCCGATGATTTTATAGCCTTCTTAAAACTTTACGGAAATGGGAAAAACGAAGATGCTGTAAAGAAAATGATTCTCGATACGCATACCTTCATTCAAAGTCTTCCGAACCCATTGGAGTGGCTTTTGGAAAAAACGACGCTTCTTCACCAGGATGTCGAAACTTTCCGCAGCGGAGATGCATTCCGTGAAATCGGAGAAGATATTTCCGAGCTGCTTGAGACGGCATTAGTTTCGGGAAACAAAGTTAAAAAAATACTTGAATCCTATGGGCTCAAAGGGCTTTCTCAGAAGGCCGAGGAAGATCTGACAATGCTTCGAGAGATACAACTTGCTTTTGCAGAAGATTTTGAGCAAGGTGCAACCCTTGTTCGCACAGCAAAATTCAAAACCTTTACGCCACAGAAAGACGAAAAAGAAAACTATGAAGCGGTACGCGAAGATATCAGTCTTTTGCGTCAGGAGTCTAAGGATTCTTTGAAAAATATAGCTTCACGTTATTGCATGAAGCCTCTTTCTGAATATGTCAAAGAAATGTGCGAAACCGCAGACTCGGCGGTGACGCTTTATCATCTTGTGGATTCTTTTGACTGGATTTACAGCAAAGCGAAAGAAAAGCAGGGAGTCATCGATTTTTACGATATTGAGCATTACGCGCTTAGGATCCTTACCCATGAAGAGGCCGCCGAAGAATACCGTGAAAAATTCCGTTATATTTTCATCGACGAATATCAAGACAGCAATATGGTCCAGGAATGCCTGATCAAAAGCATCTGCCGTGAAAACAATCTGTTCATGGTCGGAGATGTAAAACAGAGCATATATAAGTTCCGGCTTGCAGAACCGGAGATATTCATCAAAAAATATGAGACATATCGCGAAGAGCAAGATCCCGATAGCGTAAAAATAGATCTGAATCGTAACTTTAGAAGTAAGGAACAGATCATCAATACGGTGAACACTGTTTTCGAAAGAGTTATGACAAAGCGCAGAGCCGGAATGGTTTATGACGAAGATGCCGAACTAAAAAAAGGAGTCGCTTATACCGGCGCGCTTAATTATCCCGTCGAACTTTATCTTGTTGATGAACGCGGAGACGAAGATGAAGCAGATGATGAAATCAAAGAGATGAAGAGGGCAGAGCTTGAGGCTGCAACAGCTGCGATGATCATCAAGCGTGCCAAAGGACTCCCTTACTATGATGCGAAAGAAAAAAAGGAGAAGGTCCTTAAGAACAGTGACATCGTCGTTCTTTTGCGCAGCACAGCCAATGTAGCGGACCTCTATCACGAAGCATTGCAGAAAGAAGGCATCCCTGCTTACATGGATATTGGAGACGGCTTCTTTGATACTCTTGAGGTTTCCGTTTTTTTGAATCTTTTAAAAATGATCGACAACCGGAGGCAGGATATTCCCTTGCTTTCTGCACTGCGATCTCCCGTTTTTGGATTTTCTGTAACCGAACTGGCGGCAATCCGTGCAGAAAAAAAGAAGGGGTCTTATTTTGAGGCCTTTTCCCATTATGCAACAGAAGGCGAAGATAAGGTTCTTTGTGAAAAATGCAGGCAGGTGATCGAAAAGCTCAAACATTTTAGGCAAAGAGCAAAATTCCTTCCGCTTGGCGAGTTTGTATGGGAACTGCTGACGGAAAGCGGCTATTATATTTACGCTTCGGCGCTTCCGGGTGGTGCACAGAGGCAGGCGAATCTTCGGGCTTTGGCAGATAAAGCTTCTTCATATGAAGGAAACTTTTCAAAAGGGCTGTTTGGCTTTATTAATTATATAGAAGCGATCAAAAAAGGCAGGGTCGCGGCAGCTCCCGTCAAACTGATCGGCGAGAGCGATGATGTAGTCCGAATCATGACAGTGCATAAAAGCAAGGGGCTTGAATTCCCGATGGTGATTGTGGGAGGTCTGGGCAAAAGATTTAGAGCCCAATCCTCTGATCGGGTAACAATGCACAAGGATCTTGGGCTTGCGATGAAACAGGTGGATCGCGAAAAAAGCTTTCAGCGCCGGACTTTACTCCAAGAGATCATTGACCGCAGAAAAAACAGAGATGATCTGGCAGAGGAAATCCGCATATTATATGTAGCGTTGACGAGACCGATGGATAAACTCGTTCTTCTTGGCACTGTGAATGATGTTGAAAAAGCCTTGCACGACGCAGGTTTGAAAAAAGATCGCGGCTTGTTCGGCGAAAATTGCTATTTTGATTTTTTACTTCCTGTCATTGGTTTTTCACCTGAAGTACACCGAAACATCGTCGGCAGAAAAAGTCTGCGTATAGAAAAAGACAGCAGCAGAGCAAAACGCGAAGCAATGCAAAGGGTTTTTGAAGAGGATTGGGCTCCCGAGGATCCAAAAGTGACGATGGAGGTCGAACGAAGGCTTTCCTGGGAATATCCGTTTCTCGCAGCACAAAAAATCAAATCGAAATATAGTGTTTCCGAGCTTTCGCATGAAGCTCTTTCCGGTTCGGCTTTTTTATCCGGACCACCAAAAGCTGGCATAAACGCTGATCAAAAAACACAGGGAGCAAGCGACGCGGCAACGCGCGGAACGATTTATCACAAGGTGATGGAGCAGATACCCTTTTCTTCCGGAGCAATGAATGAAGCCGAGGTACAAAGCTTTCTTTTACAACTGGTCGAACGCGAGCTTCTGACCGAAAAAGATGCAGGCGAAGTTTTGCCCCGAAAAATCGCCGCGTTTTTTTCTTCGGAGATCGGTAAAAGAGTCTGCATGGCAGAGGCGGTCTACCGTGAGATACCCTTTAACCTCAAAAAGAAAAGGGAGGGAGAAACCATCATCGTTCAAGGGACGATAGACTGTTTCTTTAAGGAAAAAGGAAAATATGTCCTGCTTGATTACAAGACCAATTTTGTGACCGGCACCGACGAAAGCATCGAACGTTTGTCTGATATTTATCGGCCGCAGCTTTCTCTTTATAAAGAAGCGCTCGAAGAAATCCGAGGGATAAAGGTTTCTGAAGTCTACCTCTATCTGTTCGGTGCAGACCTTGAGATACGCCTTTGATGCACTGAAACATCGCTTTACAACAACATCCCGTTAAAGTATAATTAACAGGATATTGGATTTTGCCAAAACCGGTAAAGTTGCCGGCAGAGGGCAATACAAAAGAGCTTTGTTATTTTAGGAGGAAGAAAAAATGCGTAAGAAAATCAGTATATTATTGGTACTGCTCATGATGGTGAGCGTATTTGCATTAGCCGGTTGCGGTGCAGAAAAAGAAGATGCCGAAACCGTTGCAGATACTTCTTTGACAGATGTTCAGGATGCAGGAGTCCTTGTTCTCGGTTGTGATGATGCCTTCCCGCCGATGGGTTTCCGCGATGCTGACGGTAAAATCGTAGGTTTTGACATCGATCTTGCTACTGCGGTTGCAGAGAAGCTCGGAGTAACTCTTGAAACAAAAGCCATTAACTGGGACACAAAAGTTATGGAACTTGACAGCGGAAACATCGACGTCATCTGGAATGGTTTCAGCATCACTGCAGACAGAAATCTCGAAGTAGAATATACAAAGCCTTATCTCAACAACCAGATCATGCTTTGCGTACGCCCGGATTCCGATCTCAAGACAAAAGCTGATTTCGCAGGAAAGATCGTAGGATATCAGGTACAGAGCTCCGCAGACGATGCGATCAAAGCTGAAACTGATTTCTACAATTCGCTTGGCGAAGCACGTGAATATGACACATATCAGGATGCTTTGCTTGACCTTACCGGAAGCAGCCGTATCGATGCCGTTGCTGTTGATAAAATCATGATCGAGTATGCCGCAGCACAGGAACCCGGAAAATATAAGGTCCTGGAAGATGCACTCGGCAAAGAATACATGGGAATCGGCTGCAAGAAGGGTTCTGTTGCCCTCAGAGAAGCCATCGACGTTGCGCTTGACGAACTTTACGAGGATGGAACAGTCGAAGAAATCTCCACAAAGTGGTTTGGAAAAAACATCGTGATCAGAGACGTAGAAAAGCTGACCCAGGAAGCACTGGAAGCAAAATAGATCCCTATTGGGCTTGAAAAGTTGGAAGTGAGGTAAAGAAGTGGACGTTGCATATGTTTCATCTATAATAGGGTTCATATTACAGGGCACCGGGATCACCATGAAGGTCTATGTTGTGACGATCGTGTGTTCTATCCCACTTGGGATCCTGTTTGCTTTAGGCAAGCTTTGCCCTGTCCGTCCGCTGCAATACGTGCTTGCAGGTTATACCTGGCTGTTTCGTGGAACGCCGCTTTTGCTCCAACTCTTTTTTGCCTATTATGGCTTGCCTGTCTTTGGAATCGAATTTCAGCCTTTGACTGCGGCCTATGTGACCTTTGTTCTGAATTATGCGTCCTATTTTACTGAAATATTCCGTGCAGGGATCCAGTCTATCGACAAGGGACAGTACGAGGCTGCCAAGGCTCTCGGCATGAATTACAGGCAGACGATGCGGCGTATCATCCTGCCGCAGGCAACGAAAATGATTCTGCCGCCGATGGGCAATGAGGCAATCAACCTTGTCAAAGACACCGCACTTTGCGCAGCACTCTCGATTCCGGAGATCCTTCGGAATGCAAAGGTTACTGTAGCAAGAGATTTTAGTATTGAAGCATATTTTGTGGCCGCTGTGATCTATCTGCTGCTTACTTTCATAATCATACGTGTATTCCGCGAACTGGAAAAGCGTTACGGCTATTATAATTGAGAGGGGAAAGCATGGAGATCATAAGAATCGAAAACATACATAAGCGCTTTGGAAATCTGGAAGTCCTCAAAGGGATCGATTTTGTCGCGAACAAAGGAGAAGTCATTACCGTCATCGGTTCGTCCGGTTCGGGAAAGAGTACCCTTCTTCGCTGCATGAACCATCTCGAAAAAGCAGATCAAGGCCAGATACATTGCGACTGCAGG
>CAZKCB010000108.1:0-6923 GCA_964550965.1 uncultured Oscillospiraceae bacterium | reverse complement strand
GGACTTGAGCTTTTGAGCCGTATCATAGTGTGTTACCGGAATGGCAACAACGATTTTTTTCGGCTTGCGCTCTTTCAACTCCTCAATGGCAGCAAGCATGGTAAGGCCTGTAGCGATGCCGTCATCCACGATGATCGCCGTTTTTCCTTCGACGGAATGCCGCGGTCCGTCTCCGAGGTATTTCAGCCTGCGCCTTTTGATTTCGATGCGAGCCCGCTTTGTTTCTTCTTCAAACCACTTGGTATCAACGGCTTCAACCTCTGCCAGATTGCAAACAGGTCTGCCCTCTTCGGCAATCGCACAAATTGCGTATTCCGGGTTCGATGGATGGCCTATCTTTTTTGCTATGATAAGGTCAAGCTCGGCATGCAGTTTTTTCGCGATTTCAGCTCCGAGGACGACGCCTCCTCTGGGCAAGGCAAATAGTATGATATCTTCCCCTTTATATTTTTCCAGTGCTTCCGCCAGCTTGATCCCTGCTTCTTTTCTGTCTTTAAATATCATTTCCTCACCGCCTTTTCTTCTTCCCATTTTTGTAAAATATACGATTTATCTGTTCTCTCCCATGGCAGGTCCAGATCCGGTCTTCCGAAATGGCCATAGCAAGCCACCTGCAAATAAATCGGCCTTCGCAAATTGAAGTCGCGGATGATTGCAGATGGTCTCAAATCAAAGTTTTCTTTGATCAATTCGACAAGTTTGTGATTTGCCATTTTGGAAGTCCCAAAGGTATCGACCATAATGGATAGCGGATGCGACACGCCGATCGCATAGGCCAGCTGTATTTCGCACTTTTCGGCCAAGCCTGCTGCAACAATGTTTTTTGCGACATACCTTGCAGCGTAAGTCGCCGACCTGTCGACCTTGGTGGGGTCTTTCCCGGAAAAAGAGCCGCCGCCATGCCTCGCGTAACCGCCGTAAGTATCAACGATCAACTTCTTCCCGGTCCAGCCGGAATCAGCGGCAGGACCGCCGATAACAAATCTTCCTGTAGAATTTATAAAGAATTTTGTCTGATCATCCAGGAGCTCTTTTGGAATGACTTCCTTTATGATTTTTTCGATGATATCCTGCCTGAGCTGTTCGTAGCTGACGGTATCGGCAGACTGACACGCGATGACTACCGTTTCGACCCGTTTGACCTGATTCCCAAGGTACACCACGGTCACCTGCGTTTTCCCATCCGGCCTGAGGTAGGGAAGCTCCCCTGATTTGCGGGCAGCAGCCAGTTTTTTTGCCAGTTTATGCGCCAAGGTGATCGGCATCGGCATGAGTTCGGGCGTTTCATTGCATGCAAATCCGAACATCAGGCCCTGGTCGCCGGCACCAAGCAGATCCATTTCGTCTACCGGGTTTTCTTTATATTCCAAAGAGGCATTCACACCAACGGCAATATCCGAAGACTGCTTGTCGATTCCGGTCAGAACGGAACACGCTTCGCCGTCGATCCCAAAATCTGTCGCGGTATAGCCTATATCACAAACGATTTTCCTTGCGATGTCACAGATTTCTACGGAAGCAGAGGTCGTGATCTGACCATAGATCATAATGAGCCCTGTGGTGGCAGAAACATCACAGGCTACACGGCTTAACGGGTCCTTTTCAAGAATGGCATCCAAAATACCATCTGCGATCTGGTCGCAAAGTTTATCGGGATGTCCCTCCAAAGTGGATTCGGAAGTAAAAAAATGCTTTTCCATTATCCCTTTCCTCCTTCTACTGATGCAGTAAGGCATTCTTGCGTATTTGTTTAAAATACATTTCCGATATGGATATACTGGAGGCCTTCCTTTTCGCCGATCGCCCTGGCGAGCTCCAGTGTTTCCAAAGGTGTGATCGGCGTGTCCCGCATCTTCCAGTGAGGGAAAAACCTCGAAATATGCCAGGGCACTTCCTTGCCGACTTCTGCGGCAATAAAATGTGCGACCTTCTGGAGCTGCTCCGTTGTGTCATTCACCCCCGGGACGATCAGAGTCGTGATCTCTTCATGGATGCCGGCGTTATGAAGATAAACCAAGGTTTCCATGACATGTTCAGCTTTCGCCCCGCAGTATTTTGCATAAACTGCATCATCGGGTCCTTTAAAATCTATATTTGCGGCATCCAGATAAGGAGAAATGGTATCAAGTGTTTCCTTTGTCATATACCCATTGGAATGCCAAATGTTTTTAAGTCCCTTTTTCTTTGCCAGTTTCATCGTATCAAGCGCATATTCAACGAAAATAGTCGGTTCCGAATAGGTGTAAGAAATAGAGGGGCATCCGGCTTCGATAGTTCTTGCCACATGCTCTTCGGGTGTGATTTCAGTGCCTTCGATCGGCATATTTGAAGCAGGGCTTTGCGAGATCTCCCAGTTCTGGCACCATGGGCAATGGAAATTGCACCCTTGTGTTGCAAAGGAGTAGGTCCATGTTCCCGGCATGAAATGGTACAAGGGTTTTTTCTCCATGGGGTCGATATTCATTGCTATTGTTTTTCCGTAATTTAAAGTATAAAGTGTTCCGCCCTGATTTTCGCGGACTCTGCAGACGCCTCGCCGGCCTTCTGCAATCGTGCACCTGTGGTTGCAGACTGCACATTTCACTTTGTTGTCATCAAGCTTTTGATATAAAATAGCTTCTTTCATCTCAAAACCTCCTCAAAATCAAACTTCGGAATCCCGTAAACCCTCGCATTGCTATTCACGGATTACTTATGCTCTTTTTTTTGTGAAACCAAACAAAACCGAAAAAATAAGTTATACTGAAATTATAAATAAACGCAGCTATTATTCAGGAAAGAAAGGAGCTGGAAAATAAATGGATCTGATATTTAACACTCCGATCGAGGAGGTCATCAAGGGACGGCATTCAGTCAGAACGTATACAGAGGACGTCATACCGGAAGAAATCGAGAAAAATATCAAGGCTTATATTTCTGATCTTTCAAATCCATTCGGTGCAAAGGTAAGCTTTCACCTGGTGGAATCGGATGCGGCAACGAATGCGAAGCTGGGGACCTACGGTGTGATAAAAGGTGCAAGAAATTACATTGGGGCCTCTGTGCAAGAGGAAGCTTTTGGTTTAGAAGGACTCGGCTATGAATTTGAAAAATTGATTTTATATATAACATCCTTGGGCTTGGGGACCTGCTGGCTTGCCGGAACCTTTAAAAGAAGCGAATTTGCAAAGGCAATGTCGATAAAGGAAGGGGACTTGTTTCCTGCAGTATCTCCTTTTGGCTTTGGCGACGACAAAAAAAGCTTTTCTGATTCGATGGTGCGTTTTATTGCAAAATCAAATACAAGAAAAGCCTGGCCGGAATTATTTTTCAAGCAAAGTTTTTCGACGCCTTTGTCAAACGATGACGCAGGAATGTATGAAACTCCGCTCGAAATGCTTCGGATTGCACCATCTGCTTCCAACAAGCAGCCGTGGAGGATCGTGAAAGATAACGAACTTTATCATTTCTATGAGCAGCAGTCGCCGGGTTACAGCAAACCCCTTGGTTACGATGTTCAAAGGATCGATATGGGAATTGCGGCCTGCCATTTTCATTTGACCGCTATCGAAAAGGGCCTTAAAGGAGAATTCAAGACACTGCCTGCTCCGCTAGCCGAGATTCCCGAAAATACGATCTATAAATTTTCGTGGCTTGCAGAGGGAAAATGCTGTATTTAAATATGGAAAGCTAAGCCCTGATCACAAAATAGTGCCCTGCTATTTGAGCAAAAATAAGTAGATGCACTGGCTCATGTGTAATATTTTTCAATAAAAGCAGCACCTCAAGATGTGAGATGCTGCGTCTGCTTGGTAAAGTATTTGTGCTAAAAACATAACCTATAAAGTATTAATGATTTTTTCAAGGCCTTCCGTTGTAGGCTTGCGGCCTTCTCTTTTTGTCTCAAGCGCTTGCATTAGTAAGTTGAAACGCTCTTTTGTGAACGGGTACTTCAGCGCAAAAATCGCTACAATGATCATAAGTAAAAACGGAATCAACGTAAATGCGCTGCTGATTGCGCTAAGTGCTGAATCAGACTGTGTTTTTGCCATTGCGTCGTATCCGCCGATCTGTAGAATAACGCCTACAAGCCAAACGGCAAGTGCGGATCCGAGCTTTACGATCAGCATATTCAAAGAATTGACCGCCCCTTCCATTCTTTGCCCATACTCATATTCATAGATCTCACAGATATCATAGAACAGAGACTGCACAATTTGCCAGTAAGCACCAGCGGCAATCGAAAAGACGCAGAGGAAGACTGCTAGAGTCAATAGACTGTTGACCCCAATCGCTTTCATAACGAAGGCTAAAACCGGACAAATGATAAGGCAGATGCCAAGGGTCTTTGCTCTGTCTTTTTTTACTGCAAAGTTTGTGATAACAGGAGCGAGTGCAATATTGGCTATGATCATAGCTAACAGCGCTTTTGATGCGACATCGACAGAAGCGCCCATATTGTAGAGCACATAATAAGTGCAGCTTGATGTGACCATGTTGTAAGCGAGCATCATGCCTATTGTGAAGAAAAGCAGATATTTGGTGGGTTTGAGCTTGATGATGTTCCAATATACCTTTGCGATGTTTGAACTGTGCGGAGTTTTGGGAGGGAGCTTCTCGATCGGGATTTCTTTCCCCTTTGTTGCTATAGAGCAGACAACAATCGAAACGACAGAAATGATGGCGAGAATCCCGGCGACGTAGGTCCATCCCTTCTCGTTTGTGGCGCCTGCCGACACGAAATAGCCCACCAGAAACAAAGGCGCTGAGATGCCTATGATATTGGCCAGGCTGTTAAAAACTATGAAGGGGAGCCTGATTTTTGTTCTTGCTTCATAATCATCGGTAAGCTCTGCGGCCAATGCGTAAAATGGTACATCGAAGATTGCATAAACCGTCCAGAATAATATGCACATTACCATAAAATATATTTTTTTTGTTGACGGGTCAAACCCGAAATCAGTAAACAACAAAATAAGCAGTACCGCCATAGGAAGTGCGGCTGCGAGCATAAACGGACGGCGTCTTCCGGATTTAAACCTTGCTGCGTCAGAAATTTGTGCCGCCATGGGTGTCGCAACCATATCCCAACATGTGGCAACAAGAAGAATCGTACCGGCAAAAGCCGGTTGCACTCCGGCAATGTTGGTCAGGAAATACAGAAAATACATAAAAATAAAGTTGTAAGGACCCGCATCAGCTATCGCCGCAGAGGAATAACCAATAGCGGCTTTGGCAGTAAAGAATGGTTTTTCTTTTACCTTATTCATATCCATGGATCATTATCCTTTCTTATATCATCCAAAGTGTATTTGCTTGGCGAAGAATTTTGCCTGGCCTGCGGTCTTCGTGAATTGTTTGGCCTTCCACGAGTAAAACTCCGTTGACAATAACATAGGCGATTCCTGTAGGGGCTGCGTCTGGTTTTCCGATTCCTATGTAATTTGCGTTGTCCCTGATTGTTTTTGGATCAAAAATAACGAGGTCAGCGTCGGCGCCCGTTCCAATCCAGCCCTTGTGATCGGAAATCCCGATTTGTTTCGCCGGGAGGTAGGTTGATTTATAGACCGCGTCCATCATAGAGAGGACACCCTGTTCTCTGACGAGCTTTTGGAACAATCTCGGGAAAGAACCTACATCCTGAGGATGGCCGTTTCCCGGCATATCGGAGAGTCCTGCATCAGTCGAAACCATCGTATAAGGCTGTGCTAAAGTAAGACCCAAGTCAGAAACGACCCCGACAAAAGCAGTACCTACAGTATCAGGCTCGTTTTTCCTGATGTAGTCGATGATTTCCTGTGTGGCGTTCTGACCCGCGTATTTCCCTGTTGAAATCATCAGGTCACTTAGTTGACAAGAATATCGCTTAGTCCATCCGTCTTCAAATACTGCAGAATTCACAAAGGTGGCAAAGGCCTCGTATAAACCGGAGTCGCACATGATGGGCAGCCCTTTTTTTACGGCGTTGTCAATCATGCAGAGAGCCATCTGCGTTACTTCGGGATGTACACCGAACTGATAGGCAAGATGTGAAATCTGGACTCTGGCTCCGGTCAGTTCCGACATCGCAATGGCTTCACTGAGACCGGTAGCGAAATCCAGAGCATCTGTTCTTAAATGAATGGCTACCAGTTTCCCGTATTTGGCAGCGGCCGTCACGAGAGGCATATATTCTTCCGCTGTTGCACCAGGTGCATATTCCAAGCCCAATGAAATACCAAATGCGCCTTCCTCCAGTGCCTGCTTTGCCATTTCCGTCATCTGCTCAATTTGATGAGGCGTTGCTTGAGCGTGAGGATCGGAAAGTCCGACTTTTTCCCGAAAAGTCCACGAATGCCCCGCGAGTGTAGCAAAATTAATGGGATAGCCTTTTTCTTCCATTGCGTCAAGATATGCTTTTACCGGAAGCATAGGTGTTGTCCCGCAATTCCCTGATAAGCAGGTAGTGATTCCTTGCTTTACGGAAAGCCATACCGAATAGAGAGGGAAGCTCAAATGCGAGTGAATGTCGATAAAACCGCGGCATACTATTTTATCTGTCGCATCAATGACTTTTTCTCCATCCATCTCCTCCCGCGATACGCAAGCAATAACTCCATCTTTTATTCCGATGCTACCAACTGTTTGCTGACGGGTTTTGGGTTCAATGATCGTTCCATTCTTAATAACGATGTCAAATTTGGTTTTTTTCAATGCTGATCTCCTTCCTAAACAACGTTAACTACTGTGCACCGAGTCCTTACTATAATTAATATTAGCCATTTTATACTATGAATGAAATTACACTATACTCCCATCTTTGTACGATATTTAATCCTTAATGGGGTGAACTGAATAACAGAAGATTGATATTTTGTAGCATAAAAATAAACGCGTGAAGCACAAATGTGCTTCACGGGAGTAGTCTTGTACCGGAAAATACAATTGCCTACCAGATTTTTGAT
>CAZKCB010000107.1:0-6948 GCA_964550965.1 uncultured Oscillospiraceae bacterium | reverse complement strand
GGCTATGGGAGCTGACGAAGGCATCCTGATTTCAGACAGAGCCCTTGGGGGATCTGATACATGGGCAACATCCAACGCACTTGCGGCGGCGGTAAGAAAAATCGGGGACTATGATCTGATTTTCGCCGGACGCCAGGCAATCGACGGAGACACCGCTCAGGTAGGACCTCAGTTGGCGGAAAAACTTGATATCCCACAGGTCACCTATGTCAGCGAATTTTCGCTTGATGGAAAAGAAGTGACGGTAAAGCGTGCACTTGAAGATGGGTATGAGCTCATAAAACTCAAACTCCCCTGCATGCTTACAGCAATCAAAGAACTGAATACTCCAAGATATATGACGATTCGTGGGATTTTCGATGCAGTCAGAAAAGACATTCCGACCTGGGGTGCCAAAGAGCTTGCAATCGATCTCGACACAGTGGGCCTTGAAGCTTCACCAACGAATGTATTCCGTTCCTTTACCCCTGCGGCAAAAGGAAAAGGCATCATGCTGGAGTGTGATACCGTTCAGGAAACCGCAAAAGCTCTGCTTGACCATTTGATGGAAAAGCACGTGATCTCATAGGAGGAGGAAAGAGTAATGGCAATTCAAATTATTAATGATAAATGTAAGGGCTGCAAACTCTGTCTGAAGGCCTGCCCCTTTGAGGCCATCGACATGGTCGGTAATTTAGCTGTGATCAATGAAAAATGCACCGCTTGCGCAGCTTGTATCGATGCCTGCCCGTTCAAAGCGATCGAAAAGACTCCCGATAAAGAAGGGCCTGTAGATCTTTCTGCGTACAAAAATGTATGGGTATATACGGAGCAAAGAGCCGGAAAACTTATGAATGTAGCGCTTGAACTTTTGGGAGAAGGAAACAAACTGGCCAGGGAGATCGGCGACAGGAAAGTATGCGCTGTTCTGATCGGACATGATACGGATCATCTCGTGCCCGAACTGTATGCATACGGAGCTGAAATCGTGTATCAGATCGACGATCCGCTTCTTGCAAACTATACAACAGACGGTTATGCAAAGGTCTTGACCGATGCGATCAGTGAGTATAAGCCCGAGATCGTGCTTTTCGGAGCGACGCATATAGGAAGAGATCTCGCCCCCAGAGTCGCGGCAAGGCTTGATACGGGGTTGACTGCAGATTGCACACGCCTTGATGTCAACACCGGAAATTACATCGATTATTTGAACAAATACACAACACTTGACACTTCGGCGATGGATCCAAACTCCCCGGACAAGAACCTGAAACAGACGCGTCCTGCATTCGGCGGAAACATTATGGCTACCATCATCTGCCCAAAGAGAAGACCGCAGATGTCGACTGTAAGACCCGGTGTTATGGCGAAGCTCGAAAAGGATCCGAGCAAAAAAGGGGAACTGGTCAAGGTCAAATATTCCCTTTCGGACACCGATATTAGAACCAAGGTCATCGAAATCGTAAAAGCAACAAAGGAAATCGTTTCACTGACGGATGCAGAAATCATCTGTTCCGGTGGGCGCGGACTCGGAGACGCTTCGGGATTTGAACTCATCAAGAAGTTTGCCGATAAGGTCGGCGGCGTAGTGGGCTCTTCCAGAGCCGCAGTCGATGCAGGCTGGATCGACCATTCCCACCAGGTTGGACAGACCGGTACTACAGTGAAACCGAAAATCTATTTTGCTTGTGGCATTTCAGGTGCGATCCAGCATCTGGCAGGCATGCAGACCTCTGACACGATCGTAGCGATCAACAAGGATCCGGAAGCTCCCATCTTCGAAGTCGCTGATTTTGGGATCGTTGGAGACCTTTATCAGGTGATCCCAGCGATCATTGAGGAATGGGACAATCTGACCGCTTCAGGAGCGCTCAATAAGAAGGGCGAATAAGCCATAACAGCTTTCTCAAAGCTTTCTCAAATCAAAACCGGCAGTCGTTTGACTGCCGGTTTTGTATTTTTGCTTTTTTCTAGTTGAGCCAGTCCGGCTTCGTTGAATCCGAAGCTCCCGGATCTGGAGTCACAGGGGTTTCCGGATTTTCAGGTGTCTCCGTAGTTCCTCCATCGGTTGGCGGAGTAAAATCCTGATTCCATGTTGTACCCGGTGCGATCGGGTATTTCGAAGTATCCGGGTTATGCTCGTTGCAGTAATACTGAGGAGCTTCATAGCTGATGTCTCCGACCTTATAACTTCCATAGGTCAGGTTCGAATCCGAAGGACGTCGAACGAATACTTTTGAGCTCACATTCGTGCAATATGGAGTTGCCAAATAGCCTGTGTCGTTACAAATCTTTACGGAAACATGCATATCGTCGGTTTCGACAGGCACGGTTCCCGGCGCAAAGTATTCGTTTCGAACCGTTCCTCTGGGGTCTAAGGCCGAAAGTTCAGAAGGACGTTTTCCGCTCTTGGTATCGATCGACGCAGTAACGACATCATCACATGTGGGGAAAGATTTTACCGGCAGATCATTATGGACCTGCCTCATGATCCTGCTCCAAAGACGTGCAGCGGAAGCGCTTCCCTGTGAAAGCTCAAGATTGATGTCGTTTCCGATCCATACTGAGGCAGAATAATAGGGAGATAGTCCGACAAACCAGGCATCGTAATTGTCTGTCGTAGTACCGGTCTTTCCTGCAACGGGCTGGGAACCAATAGATGCGGACTTCGCAATCCCGTTTGTTACGGTCGTGCGGAGGATATCTGTCATAATGAAAGCCACTGCTTTGTCAAAGACCTTTCTATGATCGGGCTTGTTTTCAAGCAGGGTTTGTCCTTTTTTATCTTTTACTGTTGTATAGGAAATCGGCTCGGTATAAACACCCTGGTTACCAAAGGTGCCATATCCGGCGGCCATCTGCAGCGGCGAAATTCCGTCTGTCATGCCGCCTAAAGCCAATGCGGCAGCATTCTTATCGTTGGGTTCTCCGGATTCGACCACAGAGGTCACACCAAGCTTTTTCAGATAAGAGATCGAGGTTTCGGCGCCGATGTTTGAAAAAACTTTGACAGATGCGACGTTGATCGACTGTTCGACGCATTGACGCAAGGTGCAAAGCCCTTTGTAACCGGAATACCAGTTCTTTGGCCAAAGCTTGCCGTTGACGATATAAGGCGCATCATCAATGAGTGATGCTGCAGTCCAGATCCTCGTATCGGAGTCAGAAGACTCGCTTTTTGCAGCGGTTGCGGAGGTTTGCAGTGCAGGTCCGTATACAGCCATCGGCTTGATCGAAGAACCGGGCTGCCTGGTTCCTGTTGCGCGGTTGAAGAGAAGCTTTCCGCTAAGACTTCTTCCGCCGGCCATCACCTTGATACCACCGGTTTTATAGTCCATGATAACCATGGCTGACTGCGGTTGAATGACTCTGCTTTGCAGCTGATAGTAAAAATTACTGAAAACAAGACCTTCGCTGGTCAGCGGGATCTCTGCTGCTTTGTCTTTGAAAAACGCTTCGCTGAGGATCAGATTCCCGTCCTCATCCTTGTTTTTATATTCTGCAGGGATCGACAGGTAGGCACCCGGAACGCTGTAAAAGATGCCCTCTTCGATCTGAAACATCGGTTTGATTTCAATACTGTAGTCTATTTCTCCGGCGACTTCCGTTTTGATGAATTTTAGACGATTTCCTTTGAACACAGTCATGGTGCCATCTTTGTTTTTCTTGAATTCATCGGTCGAAAGAACGAAGCGCCCTTCGTCGTCGATCATGTTTGAATACTTAAAAAGAAGTATCCGACCGAGACTGTCGACCGCATTGCCCTTATCGTCCTTGTTGAGGCCGGTTACCTTCGGGAAGTTGTCGTTTTTCTTGAACTCGCTTTCTGCGATTTTCTGCATCGCAAGATTCATGGTCGTTTGAATGCGAAGACCTCCATTGTATATTTTGTACTCGGCATCCTCTTCATTCATATCATACTCTGCCATCAGATCGGCTTTGACTTCCTTAATAACATAATCTGCAAAGTAGGAGGAAATATCCAAAGAAGCGCTGATCGTCGGTTTGATGGCGGCTCTCATATCTTCGGCGGCAGCGGCTTTATGCTGTTCCGGAGTAATATATTTTTGCTCTTCCATAAAATTCAAAACGAGGCGCTGCCTATCACTGAATTCATCCTGATACCAGATGCTGTACACATCACCGCGGTAAATAAAGTCAAGAGAGTCAGGATCCGCGATATCGATATTGTTGAGCCGTTTGATCGGAGAATACTTGGTGGGGCTTTTGGGAATGCTTGCAAGGACAGCACATTCAGCCAGTGTAAGGTCCGCCGCATCCTTTGAAAAATAGGTCTGCGCTGCGGCTTGTACACCATTGGCACCACTTCCGAGATAGATCGTGTTCATGTATGCTTCCACGATTTGTTCTTTGGAAAGCTGGTGCTCCAACTGTACGGCATAATATGCTTCTTTGACTTTACGTTCCAGAGAACGGATACTCTTTGTGTCTTCGAGGTAAAGGTTTCTTGCCAACTGTTGGGTGATGGTGCTGGTTCCGCTGATCGAATCACCTGAACTCAGGCTGCCCCAAATCGCACCGAAAATACGAACCACATTAAAGCCTTTGTGCTCCCAAAAAGTTTTGTCTTCGATTGCAACAAAAGCGTTTACCAGGTTTTTCGGCATTTCTGTGTACTCGAGATTCGTTCTGAGGCCGACCCCGCTTGCAGAAAGGCTTTCGATTTCCTTTCCCGAATCATCATAAAGAACCGAATTTTCGGAGAGCATCGAGTACAAATTGTCGGCATCGATGTCAGGAGTCGTCGCAATTACGACTGAAGTCCAGATCGCGAGACCCACGCAACGAGCTCCCGCGCCGCACGCCATTGTCAGAAGCAGACGCTTTACGTTCAGACGATATTTTTTATGTTTCCGTTTCTTTTTTGTTCCACTGCTTTTTTTTGAGTTCATCGTTGCTTCAGACGAGTTGGAACCAGAAGGTTCTTCTTCGCGCTCTCTCCTTGGTCTGGATTCATGAAGTCGTTCGAGCCGTCCGCTTTGCTGGATGACCGAAGAAGAGGGTCTCTCCTCCCTTTGGACAACATTGCTTTCCGAAGGGGAAGCAATGCTGCCTTTTTCAAAACCTTGGCTTATTTTATCGAACTGATCAAGGAAATCCTGCAGTTCTTTACTTTTGTCACGATGGATGTCGTCGCTCAACTGCAACACCTGCTTTCTTGTCTTTTTTTTCTTACATTTTAATCAAAATATTATACCATAGCGATATTTGATTTGACAGTAAAAAGGGTCAATTTGTTCCTTCGGGGAGGCAAAATGATATATAAATTGACAATGAAAGAAAAATATGTAAAAATTAAAGCGTGAAAAATCTGTTTTGAATGGTGCAGTTATGATAAGAAGACCGGTTTTAATTCTAACTTTATCGCTGGCAGGAGGAATCCTTTGCGCCTATTATATACCGTTTTTGATCTTCCTGATTCCTTTGCTCTTTGCTCTGACCTTATGCCTTTTCGGAAAAAAAACAGAACTGGCGATTCTACTTTGCATCGTATTGCTTGGGGCTGTCTATTTTGAACTCATGGAAACCCGGAAGACTGCGCTCGAAGAGTGCCGTGGAGAAATCGTCGCTGTTTCAGGCCGGATTTTAAGCATACAGGAAAAAGAGTCCGGGTTTAGCATCGAACTCAAAGCAGAGCACTGTGAACTTGGGGAAAAAACGAGAGAAACCAATGAAAAGGTACTTTTACAGCTGTATGGTAATCAGGAAGACCTTCTTTATTCTGAGGGGAAAAAGCTTAAGGGAGCACAGAGCCTTGTTGGCAAAGACATTGTTGTGAAAGGTGAGGTGTCTCTCCCTAAAGCGGCAACAAATCCGGGACTTTTTGATTATCGGCTTTATCTGAAGAGCCGTGGGATCAGCACCTTGCTTAGTGCTTCCAGTTATCAGTTTCATGTCACGGGTAAAGGAAACAGGATCATGACGGGCATGGCAGAGATCAAACAGCATTTTTCGCAGAGCCTTTCCGGAAAAATGTCGGACGAGTCAAAAGGACTTTTGCTTGGAATGCTGTTCGGAGATACCGAGTATCTTGATGAAGATCTGACGGAAGCGTTTCGACGAAACGGAACGGCACATATCCTTTCGGTCTCGGGGATCCATGTCAGCCTGATCTATCTTTGCATCAGTTATCTGTTTCGCAATCGAAAAACACCGATCGCTTCGCTTGCCGCAGCGGGGCTTTTAATTTTTTATGCAGCCTTGTCTGCGTTTTCGCCTTGTGTGGTCCGGGCTTTGCTCATGATCCTGATGCATCTTTTTTCAAAGCATGTATACCGGCGTTATGATTTTTGCTGCTCGATTTCATTTTCGGCTTTTTTGCTTTTGCTCTATAATCCTTATAACATTTTTAATGCCGGATTTCAGCTGTCATATCTTGCTGTTTTCACGATGGCGTTTTTACTGCCCTTTGTCATGAGCAAGGTTGAACTTTTATCTCCGTATCGCAGATATCAAAGTTTGTACAAGACCCTTAAGTTTCTTACTCCGCCGTTTGCGATCCAGCTCGGAATGATCCCCGTAACAGCATATATGTTCCAATACGTCTCTTTGGCGGCTTTTGTCATGAACATTCCCGTCATCGCATTGTCCGGAGCGATCATCCCCCTTGGCATGGGGCTTTTAGTTCTAAGCTTTTTCGGGGGAGTCATTTTTTCTTTTGCGGCAACCGCTGCAGATATTCTTTTGCGTTTGACCGCTTTTTTGAATGAATCGACGGCAGGTTTTGAATTTTCGGCGCTCCCCATCATTGCACCTTCGATTGCCTTTTTGATCGTGTTTTATGGGATCACATTCTTTGGAACCTCTGAATTGTTTTGGGAGGGGATCAGGACCCGCCACTTTAGAAAGTGCATTGTGATGGGGTCCCTTATTCTGTGTGTTGCCCTTGCGGCGCCTTTTGTTACACGCGAGATCGAACACAAAGCGGATATTGTATTTGTTGACGTT
>CAZKCB010000106.1:0-6958 GCA_964550965.1 uncultured Oscillospiraceae bacterium | reverse complement strand
GGAGCGGATGCTGCGCTGTCTTACCTTGCTTCGCGAGGACTAAGGCTTTGCAGGGTAAATCCACGCAAAAGTGATTCCAGGAACCTCGGAGGAATTGATCCACCGTCTTGGGATGGTTGCCGACCGGATCAGCGTAAACATCGAGCTTCCCTCCGAACAAAGCCTCAAGCAGCTTGCCCCGCAGAAAAAAGCAAAGGGCATCTTCGAGCCGATGAGGCAGATCACGGAGACGATACAGGACCGAAAACAGATCGGCAGCAACTATCAGAAGTTCGGACAAAAGCCTCTCGATTTTCTCACCCCAAATGTTTCGGAAGAAGCGGAGACCTATGATCTTCCTTCGCTTGCGGCATCTAAAGGGATCGGTGTGCAAAAAAAATACAAAGAACGCTTTGCGCCCGCAGGGCAGTCGACCCAGATGATCGTCGGAGCAAGCCCTGAGACGGATCGACAGATCGTCAAGACTTCCGAGACCCTATACCAGAGCTTCCGCATGAAGCGAGTCTATTATTCGGCCTATATTCCGCTGAACGATTCTCCTTTACTGCCGGCGCTTCTGACACCGCCGCCTCTTTTGAGAGAGCACCGCCTGTATCAATCCGATTGGCTGATGCGATTTTACGGCTTTCGCGCTGACGAAGTGCTTGACGAAAAAACTCCTTTCCTTGACCTTGACTATGATCCGAAATTTGCATGGGCGCTTCGCCATCTTGACCTTTTTCCGATGGAAATCAATAAAGTGCCGCTTGAAGAATTACTTCGTGTTCCGGGCATCGGGACACTTTCGGCAAGGCGTATCGTTCAGCAGCGGAGGATGGCCGCGGTCAAATTTGAAGATCTGAAAGCGATCGGAGTCGTCGTAAAACGTGCAAAATACTTTATTACCTGCAATGGCCGTTATTATGGAAGAGGAAATCTCGAGCCTGAATTTATCAAGACAAAAATACCGGGTCTTGGCGTGATGATGCCTGAAACAGACATAAAGAAAAGTATATCGCCGATAAACGATGATGTTCAAATATCAATGTTTTCAGCTCTTACACAAAGTGGGAACACATTCGGGAAAGCCCTTCCGGATCCTCCGTTGGGGCGGCTTCAGGAATAACCCAAAAGCAGACTGCTGCTTCCCAAAAGCTCCTGAAAGTTGGACCCTTGGAGAAAAGAGCAGCATTTTCTGTCGATGAGTTAAAGTCTGAGCGCATCGCAAAGCAGAAACATAAGTAGTATATAAGGAAGATGAAGCTTCGATGATGAAAGAAAAAATCAATTATTTATATGACGGAAGCTTTGAAGGTTTTCTGACCTGCGTTTACTGTCACTATTATGAGGACAGAGCGGCAGGGATCTATCCGTCTGAGAGCTATCAGGATACGATCCTTTTTCGCAGCCGACAGGTCGAAACGGATCCCGAAAAAGCAGCGAAGGTTTACTCTGCCATCGAAAATAAAATATCGAGCCACGCGCTTGGGCGGGTCTACCATGTTTTTCTTTCCTCCCTGCCCGAAAAGGACAACATCGCATTTCGCTACATTTGCCTTGGCTTTCGGATCGGCGGGTCACTTTTTTCCTTGCACAGCGATCCCCTTGTTTTTGCGGCGCAGCAGGCTGAGCGAAAAGTAAGTTTCGAGGCACATCGCTTGATGGGCCTTTTGCGCTTTTCAGCACTCCGCCTTCAAAAGGAAGGGATTCTTTCGGAAATGCTTTATGCGAAGATAGAGCCTGATCACGACGTCTTGGAACTTTTGGGGGAGCACTTTTCCGATCGTTTCAAAAATGAGCCGTTTATCATCCACGATGCGCGCCGGGAAAAGGCGCTTTATTCGGAAAATGGAAATTGGTTCATTGCCCCGCTCGATGCCAAAGCCTTGCCGGGTTTTTCCGAGGAGGAGCAGGAATACCGCCGCCTCTGGAAAAGATACTTTGAAAGCATTGCGATCGAAGAACGAAAGAACGCAAAATGCCAGAAACGCTTCATGCCCGCACGCTACTGGAAAAATCTTACCGAGATGCATTAATCATCGTATTCATTTTTCTTGCTGTTTCTCCAAAAATAGAATAAAATAATCGTGGGGTGAAAATCATGTATGAATCATTAAAACGTATTTTGGACGAAAGCCAAAGAATCGTATTCTTTGGAGGTGCCGGAGTCTCGACAGAGAGCGGCGTTCCGGATTTTCGTTCTGAAAACGGATTGTATGAGGCGAAGTCCGCTTATGGGCGCTCGCCCGAAGAAATGGTATCCTATTCCTTTTTTCGTGAGCATATGAACACCTTTTTCGAATACTATAAAGGCAACATGATCTTTCGTGCGGCAAGACCGAACAAGGCACATCTGGCACTTGCCAAGCTGGAAGAACAGGGCAGATTATCTGCGGTGATCACGCAAAACATCGACGGACTGCATCAACTGGCCGGAAGTAAAAACGTCTTTGAACTCCATGGCTCGACCTTGCGAAACAATTGTGTCGATTGCCATACGTTCTATGATGTGGATTATATCCTTGATCCGGCACACTGCATTTCGAAAGATGGAGAACAGCAGAAGATCCCGTTCTGTGAAAAGTGCGGCGGAGTTGTTAAACCGGATGTTGTGCTTTATGAGGAAGCCTTGGATGATCGGGTCGTAGAAGGTGCGATCACCGCGATTGCGGAGGCCGATACCTTGATCGTAGGAGGGACTTCCCTTGTTGTCTACCCGGCGGCTGGTTTGATCCGCTATTTTCACGGAAAGAATCTTGTTTTGATCAATAAATCAGCGACGCCGTTTGACGGCAAAGCAGATCTTGTGATCAAAGAACCGATCGGACAGGTACTCGGAGCCTGCGTCCTTTGATTTAAGTGCAGGAAGCAAAAAATGCTAATCTCGGAGCAGCCGACAAAAACTGCTGCGGCAGACGGTCAAATGGCTGTGATTTTATTTTTAGGAGGGAAAACCATGGTAAAAGCAATTATTGGTGCAAACTGGGGCGATGAAGGAAAAGGAAAGATTACCGATATGTTTGCTGCTGAAGCAGACATCGTCATCCGTTTTCAAGGGGGAGCAAACGCAGGGCATACGATCATCAACCATTACGGAAAATTCGCTTTGCATCAACTGCCCTCCGGTGTTTTTTATGATCAGACTACAAATATTGTCGGAAACGGTGTTGCACTGAATATCCCGGCGCTGCTTAAGGAAATCAACAATGTTGTTTCCGCAGGAGTTCCGATGCCGAAGATCCTTGTTTCGGACAGAGCGCAAATGGTTATGCCATACCATATCCTGTTTGATCAATATGAAGAAGAACGCCTCAGCAATCGCAGCTTTGGATCGACAAAATCGGGTATTGCTCCGCATTACTCGGATAAATATGCCAAGATCGGATTCCAGGTCAGCGAGTTATTTGATGATGCTGCCCTAAAGGAACGTTTGGCCCATGTACTCGAAATGAAAAATGTTATATTGAAGCATTTATATAATAAACCGGAACTCACCGTAGACGAGATCTACAACCAGATGGTCGAATGGCGCGAAGGCATCCGTCCTTACGCTGCTGACACCCTTTCCTTTGTTCAAAAAGCATTGGCAAGCGGCAAGAGGATCTTGCTTGAGGGCCAGCTCGGTGCGCTGAAAGATCCTGATTTCGGAATTTACCCCTTCACCACTTCCTCTTCGACGCTGGCCGGCTATGGCTGCATCGGCGCAGGGATCCCACCCTACGAAATCACAGAGATCGTAGCGGTTACAAAAGCGTATTCGAGCTCTGTCGGAGCAGGCGCATTTGTCAGTGAGATTTTTGGTGAAGAAGCACAGATCCTCAGAGACAAAGGCGGCGATGCAGGCGAGTATGGCGCTACAACAGGCAGACCTCGTCGTATGGGCTGGTTTGATACCGTGGCCAGCCGTTACGGCTGCAGACTGCAGGGAGCCACTGAGGCTGTACTGACGGCGATCGATGTTCTGGGATATCTTGACGAAATTTCGATTTGCGTCGGATATGAAATCGACGGAGAAGTCACTCGTGAATTCCCGGCGACTACGATTTTGAATCGTGCAAAACCTGTGCTCATCAAAATGCCGGGTTGGAAGTGCGACATCCGCGGGATCAAAGAATTCGATAAGCTCCCCGAAGAAGCTAAAAATTATGTGCTCTTCATTGAAAAAGAACTCGGAGTGCCGATCCGTATGGTTTCCAACGGACCTCTCAGAGAAGAGATCATCTACAGATAAAAAACAGATCCGCAGCGATCCATCGATTGCGAATTTTATCAGGAAATGCAAGAGAGGATGCCTGGCAGTCACTGCCCTGCATCCCCTCTTTTTTTATTTCGTGGAGCTCCCCGCAAAATTTGACAAATAACCGTTTGAAATGTGTTAAAATGCGAATAAATACTACAGGAATTTGAAAAATAAAATACTGCAAAACGAGGAGACATAAATGCTACGCAATTTTGATGAGTTGATCCAAAAGGCACGAAGTGAAATAAGCGTCAGAAGAGTCGCCGTTGCTGCGGCGCATGACAGACATACCTTGGAAGCGGTTTCTTTGGCTTGTCAGGATAATATTGTTGAACCGATTCTCATTGGAGACGCAGAAATCATAAAAGAACTGATCGATTTGTATGAAATAGACCTGCCGACTTTTTGCAGCATCGACACCAAGGACAATGAAGCTGCGGCTCGAAAAGCGGTGGCGATGATCCATGCAGGAGAAGCCGATTTCATAATGAAAGGAAAGCTTCTCACGCCGGAACTTCTGAAAGCAGTCGTTGATAAGAAAACAGGACTCCAAAATGGCGGCACGATGTCGCATTTTGCTATTTTGGAAGTGCCGAATTACCATAAGCTTCTTGTTGTAACAGACGGCGGAATGGTCATGTATCCAGATATAAAGCAAAAGACCGATATCCTGAATAATGCCGTAAATGCGCTGCATAAACTTGGATACAGCGAACCCAAGGTGGCAGTACTGGCCGCAACCGAAACGGTCAATGATAAAATGCCCGAATCTGTTGATGCAGCAGTGTTAAAGGAAAGCAATCTTCGGGGCATAATAAAGGGCTGCATCGTCGAGGGCCCGATTTCCTATGATCTTGTTATGAGCCGGGAATCCGCTGAAATAAAAGGATATGAAAGCCCTGTGGTTTGTGATGCGGACATTCTTCTGGTGCCGGATATTTCTTCGGGAAACATCCTTTCAAAAGTGCTGATCTGTTCGGCCGGTGCAAAAATGGCGGGAATGATCGTCGGCGCAGAAGTCCCGATCGTATTGAATTCAAGAGGAGCATCTATGGAAGAGAAGTATTGTTCGCTGGCTTTATGTGCTGCCGCCACACATGACCGAGCTATTGGAAGAGGTGAAAATAATGGGTTATAAGATCCTTTCGATCAATCCGGGTTCAACATCGACAAAAGTTGCTCTTTATGAAGATGAACAGCTGATTTTTTCAGACAGCGTTTCACACACGGACGAGGAACTTGCACGCTATGACGAGATACTCGATCAGCTTCCGTTTCGCATCGAAGCAGTCGAAACGATATTAAAAAACAACAAAGTCGATCTGTCGTCGCTTGCCGCGATAGTAAGCCGCGGAGGCTTGCTGCCTTATGTGCAAAGCGGGGGGTATTTGATTACCGACGAGCTCACAGATGCGATCCGCAAAGGCTATGCATCTCCGCATTCTTCAAATCTTGGAGCCCTGATTGCGGACGAGATCGCAAGGCCGCTGAACATCCCGGCGTATATCTATGATGCGGTTACTTCAGACGAATTCAGCATCATTGCGACGATCACCGGTCTGCCGGAGATCCGCAGAGAAAGCATGTGCCACGTGCTCAATATCAAAGCGACTGCCCATAAAGTCGCAAAGAAATATCGGAAAAAATACAGGGATCTCAGAATGATCGTTGCGCATCTTGGCGGCGGGATCAGCATCGGCGTTTTGGAAAACGGAAAAATAATCGACGCGATCAGAGATGACGCGGGGCCGTTTTCCCCGGAGCGTACCGGAAGCATTCCTCTTCTTTATATCATTGACATGTGCTACTCAAACAAGTACACAAAAACGCAAATGATCAAAATCATTCGCGGAATGGGAGGCCTGAAAGCCTATTTGGGAACCTCGGACTGCATAAAAATAGAAGAGATGATCGTGAACGGCGATGAGAAGGCCAAAATCCTTTATGCGGCTCAAGCCTACCAGATTGCAAAAGGAATCGGGGAACTGGCTCCGGTCGTCGACGGAAAGGTCGATTATATCATTTTGACCGGCGGACTGGCGAACTCTGAGATGATGACGGAAATGATAAAAAAACGGGTCGACTTTATCGCCCCGGTTGAAATAGTTCCAGGCGAAAACGAAATGGAAGCCCTGACATTAGGAGGTCTCAGGATCCTCCGAAATGAAGAGAAGCCCAAGACCTATAAACTTCTTGATAAGAAAACAATGGACGAAACGAACCCGCATCTTGCAATGCTTAATAAATTAGGCCTTACCAGAGCGAATGACGGTATTTGATAGAGAACCGATCTTTTCGATCCGGCACTCTACCGAGTCTCCTTCTTTTAAATATTTTGGAGGGTCAAAGCTCATGCCGACACCTGCGGGCGTTCCCGTCAGGATGATGTCTCCGGGGCGAAGTTCGTAGCCTCTGGAAAGATCGCTTATGATTGCCGGTATGTCGAAAATCAGCTCGGAAACATTCGCTTGCTGGCGGCATTCTCCGTTGACAAACGATTCGATCTTTAAAGAAAGAGGGAGAGGAAGCATCGCTTTGTGAACGATCCAGGGCCCCATCGGACAGTGTGTCAGGAGGCTTTTCCCCTTGTACCATTGTGTGTGATCCTGCTGAAGATCCCTCGCCGAAACATCGTTTGCTATTGTATAGCCGAAGAGATAGTCTTCGGCTTTTTCTTTCGGAATATCGACACCCCGCTTGCCGATGATCAGTGCCAATTCGACTTCATAATCGACCTTT
>CAZKCB010000105.1:0-6994 GCA_964550965.1 uncultured Oscillospiraceae bacterium | reverse complement strand
GGGTTTTTTTCCAGGCTCTTGGAGTTCCTTTTGGGAGGCCGCTCTCGTAGGTTCTGTGGTTGCAGTGATCCCACCGCCCCGGCGCATGATTTCCATGTATTTTAAGCCTTCGAGTCTCCATGAAAATTCCTGCGCGCGATAGCCCGCAAATACAAAATGCGTGTGCGAGTCCACAAACCCGGGAAGGACCGCTTTTCCGGTGCAGTCAAGTATGGTGCAGTCTTCTGTTCCGTAACGTTCCAAAAGTTCCGTTGTCGTTCCGACCGCAATGATCCTGTCTTGCCCGATCAAAACCGCACCGTCTAAAATGACGGAGAGTTCCTTCATCGCAGCGCCTTTTTTTGCTGAAGATCCACTGCAGGTCACAAGCTCGGCCGCATGGATCACTAACATCTTTTTCATTATTCGATGATCCGGTTTTCAATGATCTGTTCGGGTGCAAACCCTTCAAGCTGAAGGTAATAGTCCACACAATCGATCAGCGCCTGCTGAGGGATCAGACCAACGACTTCGCTTCCGACGACACTGACGCCGTAGCGTCTCGCTTCCATTCGAATCATTTCCAAGGCACTGTAAATGCTCGTTTTGGTATAATCCGTAAGGTTCATCGAAACCTGCGTCTGTTTGCGTTCTTTCAGATCGACTCCCATTGCTTTGCAAAAATGCAAGCCGCCGCCGATGTGACGAACTTTTTTTGCAATTGCTGTTGCAATGTCCAAATTGGGAGTATCGAGATTGACATTATAGGCACAAAGCGGCATTCTGGCTCCGACCGCTACCGCTCCAAAGGTCGGATGCGGGGTTGCCGGACCATAATCCGGTGTCCATAAAACCTTGTCCTTCATTTTTTCAGCAAGTCCTTCAAACTGCCCTTTTCTGATGTCTGCAAGATTTTGACGGTTCGGCGCGGTGGCGGATTTCTCGTAGAGAAATACGGGGACGCCTAATTTCTCGCCAACTGCTTTTCCGACGGTATGCGAGAGTGCCACGGCGTCTTCTGCAGTGACGTTTTTGATGGGGATAAACGGCACAACATCGGCCGCGCCCATTCTAGGATGTTGTCCTTGATGCTTATTCATATCGATCAGTTTATATGCGATGCCGATCGATTCTATCACTGCTGCTCCAAGCGCTTCAGGTTCACCGATCACGGTGATCACACAGCGGTTATGATCCTTGTCTGTGGAATAATCCAAAAGCCTTACGCCTTCTTTTCCTCTAAATGCGTCAGCGATTTTCTCGACCTTTACAAGATCGCGCCATTCGCTGAAATTGGGGACACATTCCATGATTCTCTTTAATTCAGCCATAATGAACCTCCTGTCTTTTTCTCTATTATACCCGAAAGGATTTCTTACATCTACCTTTTCGTATATTCCTCATGCACAAACTTTGAAAGAGCTTCTTCATCTTCTGTAAGGAACGGAAGCGTAATGTGATTGCCTTCTCCTCTTTGGTTATAAGCTGCACTGGTTTCGAGGGCGTTTTCATTTCTTGCCCATGCTCTTCTGGAAACCCCGCCCATCACATCCCAGAGCATTGCGGTCTTCAATATCTCATCTGCCCGTTCACTTCCATCAAGAACCATACCAAATCCGCCGTTGATAGCTTTTCCGATCCCCACGCCTCCGCCGTTATGAAGTGCAACGAGGCTCATTCCCCTTGCGCAGTTTCCGGCAAAGACTTGTGTGGCCATATCGGCCATGATGTTGCTTCCGTCTTTGATATTTGAAGTTTCTCTAAAAGGCGAATCGGTTCCTCCTGTGTCATGATGGTCTCTTCCCATCATGATCGGTCCGCATTCTCCGTCTCTGACAAGCTGGTTGAAACGGAGTGCGATATCGCGCCTGCCAAGGGCATCCTGATATAGGATACGTGCCTGAGATCCTACGACAAGCTTGTTTTTCTCTGCGTCTCTGATCCAGTTGTAGTTGTCCCTGTCCTGATATCGGCGTTCAGGATCGATGCATTCCATGGCCGCCCGATCCGTCCGTTTAAGGTCTTCAGTCTTACCTGATAAACATACCCAGCGGAATGGTCCGTAACCATAATCGAACAAACGCGGACCTAGAATATCTTCAACATATGAAGGAAAAACAAAACCGTCTATTTCGTTTTTTCCATTTTTGCATATTTCTGTAACTCCCGCATCATAAACAGCCTTCATAAAACTGTTTCCATAATCGAAAAAGTAAGTTCCTTTTTCAGTCAGACGTTCGATTACTTTATAATGATGTTTCAGCGATTTATCGACTTTCCTTCGGAATGCCGCTTTATCCTTTGAAAGCAGCTCCGTTCTTTCTTCAAAGGATAGGCCCTGTGGGCAGTATCCACCATCATAGGCAGCATGGCAGGAGGTCTGATCTGAAAGAAGATCTATGTGCTTTCCTTCCTCCTCTGCATACTCAAGCAAGTCGACGATATTTCCGTGATAGGCTATGGCTGCCGCATTTTTCGCTTCTAAATGCTTCTCTGCGCTATCAAAAGCTTCCTTTGGAGTCCTGGTGACCTCAGTGATCCAGCCCTGCTCAAATCGGGTTTTGATCCTTGATTCGTCGACTTCAGCAATGAGCCCGACCGCCCCTGCGATGGCAGCCGCTTTTCCTTGAGCTCCGCTCATTCCACCAAGTCCCGAGCTTACAAACAAAACGCCTGCCAGATCTTTTTCATCAGGAATTCCAAGCTTCAGTCTTCCGGCATTCAAAAGGGTATTGAAGGTACCGTGTACGATTCCCTGCGGACCGATATACATCCACCCTCCGGCTGTCATCTGGGTATAATGGGCAACGCCGAGCGCGGCTCCCCGAGGCCAATTCTCCTGATTGTCGAATAAGGCAACCATAAGTCCGTTTGTAAGGATCGCACGCGGTGCACTTTTCGGTGCCGCAAATAAACCCAAAGGATGTCCCGAAGCCACCACCAATGTCTGTTCTTCGGTCAACGTTTCAAGGTATTGTTTCAGTAAAAGATACTGCATCCAGTTTTGGCAGACCTGTCCGGTCTCTCCGTAAGTAACGAGTTCATACGGGTAAAGGGCGACTTCAAAATCAAGGTTGTTATCTATCATAAGCTGAAAAGCCTTGCCTTCGATGCAGTTTCCTTTGTATTCCGTAATCGGCTTTGCTTTGATTTCTTCTTCCGGGCGAAAACGATATCCGTAAATGCGACCCCTGGTAAAAAGCTCCTCCAAAAATTCGGGGATCAATTCCTGATGCCATTCCGGAGGAATATAGCGAAGCGCATTTTTCAGTGCCAGTAAGGTATCCCCTTCGTTTAATGTGAACTCGCGTTTTGGAGCCCTGCGGATCCCTTCACGAAACGGCTTTAGCGGTGGCAGCGTTCCGCCAAGGCAGATCTTCATTGCATCGGCAATTTGACGATTGTTCAACATAGCAGCCTCCTTCTACACTATTTCAGCTCCCCGATGACTTCTTCGGCAGCCTTCAGGATGGAACCGTCCCATATCATTTGTGCGCATTCATCGATATCGGGATACAGGATCCGGTCCTGCTCGAGAGCTTTTACTTTCTCTCTGATTTTTTTATATACTGCGGCGGTCGCAGGGGAAAGCCCTTCTTCGCCTTGAAATTCAATTGCCTGTGCAGCACACATCAGTTCGATCGCAAGCACGTTGATCGTATTGAAAAGGATCTCCCGAGCCTTTCTTGCAGAGGTCATTCCCATGCTGACATGATCCTCCTGATTTGCAGATGTAGGAATGGAATCGACGCTCGCCGGATGCGCCAGGACCTTGTTTTCGGAAACAAGCGAGGCGGCCGTATATTGTGCGATCATCATTCCGGAATTGACTCCGCCATTTTTGATCAAAAATGCAGGTAAGCCGCTTAGTGCAGGATTTACCAGTCTTTCTATGCGCCTTTCAGAGACGTTTGCAAGCTCTGCCAAAGCGATGCCGAGAAAATCAAGTCCGATGGCAAGATACTGCCCATGGAAATTTCCGCCCGAGATCGCCTGATCGGTATCAGCGAAAATAATCGGGTTATCCGTCACTGCGTTGATCTCATTTTTTATCATGCTGTTCACATATTCGATCGCATCCCTGCTTGCACCGTGGATCTGCGGAATGCAGCGAAAAACGTAAGCATCCTGTACCCGTTTTTCTCCCTGCATCGAAATATATTTGCTGCCGTCAAGCAATCGTCTCATGTTTTCAGCCGTAACGATCTGTCCAGGCTGTCTCCGTAAAATATGGATCCGTTCATCCATCGCATCGATAATGGCATTTTCCGCCTCCATCGACAAAGCGGCTATGATTTCCGCTGTTTTTACAAGATTGACGGCATCGATCACAGCAAGCGCACCAAGAGAACACATAGCCGGCGTTCCGTTGATCAAAGCAAGTCCTTCTTTGGAAGTAAGCTGAACCGGTTCAAGCCCTGCCAGCTTCATTGCTTCTTTTCCCGGCATTCTGACTCCCTGATAAAAAGCTTCTCCCATACCGAGAAGAACAAGGCTCATATGGGCTAAGGGCACCAGATCGCCGCTTGCACCGAGAGATCCCTTGGAGGGAATGACAGGAACGACACCTTTATTAAGCATTTGCAGAAGGGTTTCTACCGTTTCGATGCGGATCCCGGAAAAGCCTACAGCCAAAGCGTTGATGCGAAGCAGCATCATTGCACGAACCACTTCGATCGGCAAAGGCTCTCCAACGCCGCAGGAATGGCTTGTGATGAGATTTTCCTGAAGTTTGATGCTGTCCTCGAACGAAATCGTGACATCACTGAATTTACCAAATCCGGTGGTCAATCCATATACGATCTTTTGTTCCGCGACGCAGGCATCGACCATGTCCCTCGATTTCTGCATGAGTTTTTTTGCAGAGTCAGACAACTCGATCGGAAGGCCGCCTCTTATAACAGACTCGAGTTCGCCAAGAGTCAGTTTCCCTTCACCAATGATCACTGTTTTCATAGATACCCTCCCTGTTTTATCGTTATGCTTGCTGATTCGCGTTTTATTTCGCTACCGCTTTATCCCGGTAGCGCGCTGTTCCGATAACTGGTAGAATCATACAAAATCATCCATTTTATTTTATTTTATCACTTTTTGCTTTTATCCGCAATCCACAAAGGAACGCATTGCTTTTTATCAAAGCGGTGCGTTCCTTTCCTATTTTTTTGATTCAGTTCGTCTCTGTAACGATCAAATCACAGGCTGCCGCTTTTGTGATTTCGATGAGCGCCGAAACAGGAAGCTCCATCTGTAAGCCTACCTTGCCGCCGCTCACTACAATGCGTTCTTTTGAAAGCGCACTGTCCGCGATCGCTGTCCCGTAGAGCTTTTTCATTCCTACAGGAGAACAGCCGCCTTTGATATATCCGGTTACTTTTGTGATATCCTTTGCAGGAATCATTTCAAGCTTTTTTTCACCAAAATGCTTCGCGGCTTTTTTCAGATCCAATTCTTCAGCAACCGGGATCACACAGACATAGTATTCTTTGCTTGCGCCTTGTGTAACAAGAGTTTTAAACACAAGTTCAGGCGCCATGCCAACTTGCTCTGCAACAGATACACCATCCAGAAAGCCGTCAGGCGCTTCATAAGTTTTGAGCGAATAAGGAATATGCTGTGCTTCCACGAGCCTTACCGCGTTGGTTTTCGGGACTCCCATTTTGTCTCTCTCTTTCATTTTTCAATGCTTTTTCCCATTCAATATATATGGGCTTATTATAGCATATTTAAAACGAAAATCAGATAAAAATGAGAGTCCAAAATAAAATCCTATTCTAAGATCCTTCCATCCGTCGAAATGGTCACGACCTGCCAGGGAATCATCTTTCCGCAGTTCATCAGTGCTTCTTTTACTGAATTTTCGATGCCACCGCAGCAGGGAACTTCCATTCTTACAACGGTAACGCTTTTGATGTTGTTTCCTTTCAAAATGGCAGTGAGCTTTTCTGTGTAGCTTCCCTCGTCCAGTTTCGGACAACCGATCAGGGTGATCCTGTTTTTGATGAATTTATTATGGAAGTCTCCATAAGCATATGCGCTGCAATCTGCTGCAATCAGAAGATTTGCCTGGTCGAAATACGGTGCGTTTACCGGAACCAGCTTGATCTGTACAGGCCACTGCGAAAGCTTGCTTTCGTTTATGGAAATCCCGCTTTCCTCCATCGGTTTTGGTACAGGAGCGGCTGCACATGCAGACCTTTCGATCACTTTGGAATGTGTGCCGGGGCATCCGCAGGCAAGCGGGGGCAATTCTTCTTTTTCTTTGCTTTTCGCTGCAACTGCTGCTTCATCGTAAGCTGCTGCTTCTCTCTCTTCAAACGTGATAGCGCCCGTCGGGCAGACAGGAAGGCAATTGCCAAGTCCATCACAATAATCATCGCGAATCAATTTCGCTTTTCCTTCTATCATTTTTATCGCACCTTCATGACAGGCTTCCGCACAAGCACCACAACCGTTGCATTTTTCTTCATCGATTTTTATAATTTGTCTTAACATTTTAATTTCCTCCCAATTTCTCTATTGATACATCTTCATACCCTGTTTTTTTCTTTTTATTGATTTTACTTTTTAGGATATTCTCAGCATAACAGAGATCTAAAATTTATTCCGTTGTAAATACAACATTTTGTATTTTTAATAAAAAAAGAACATCCTCCGGGACAAAAGCCGGAAGACGTTCTTTTTATTTGCAGTAGCTGCCTGCATTTATTTCTGTTTTTTCCTTACAGAGTACTTGCGTTAGACAGTTGTTGTGGTCGTGGCTGCCGCAGCAGTGGGGTCGGAAGAATTCTTCCCTGCCCAATTGTCAAGCTTTTCCATGATCCTGTCATAGGTCTGCATGCTGATGCTTGGAAGTTCGTCGCCCCAGGCTTTCTTTGCGGCTTCAAAGCCTTTTTTGATCCCATCCCTCAGTTCTTCAAGTTTGCTTGTATCACCGCCGGAAAGCTTGATCGCAAAATCAACGATACGGTCGCTGACAGCTTCGACTCCATAGTCCCCGTCTGTGGAAATGGCATCC
>CAZKCB010000104.1:0-7013 GCA_964550965.1 uncultured Oscillospiraceae bacterium | reverse complement strand
TCATCGATGAGGTTCTTGCGGTTTTGATGAAGGGACCGGCGTCCTACACCTGCGAAGATGTCGTCGAGATCCAATGTCACGGAAGCGTGATCGCACTCGGAAAGATTTTTTCGCTTGTTTTGGAAGAAGGAGCGAGACCGGCAGAGCCCGGGGAATTTACAAAGAGAGCATTCCTGAACGGAAGGATCGATCTTTCACAGGCGGAAGCGGTGATCGATTTGATCCGGGCAAAAACAGACAAGGCTTTTGAGACGGCGCTTGATCAGATGGAAGGCGGCTTATCAGAAACCGTTCGCGAGCTCCGCGCAGCCTTGACAGATCTTTTGGTGCAGATCGCAGTCAATCTCGATTATCCGGAAGAGGACATTGAAGAACTGACCTATGAAAATTTGCTTCTTGGGATCCGTGAGGTTTCGCAAAAAATAGACACCTTGCTAGCAACAGCCGAAACCGGACGCATGATCCGGGAGGGCCTTCGTGTAACTATCGTCGGCCGGCCAAATGTCGGGAAATCTTCGCTTATGAATGCGCTTTTGAAAGAATCCAGAGCTATCGTTACCGACATTCCGGGAACGACAAGAGATACGATAGAAGAGGTCCTGAGTCTTCGCGGCATTCCGATCTACCTGACAGATACGGCAGGGATCCATGAAACGGAAGACCTGATCGAACAGATCGGCATCGAAAAAAGCAAAGAAGCCTTTAACCGTGCAGACCTGATTCTTTTTATGATCGACGGAAGTCTTCCTCTGCGAGTGGAAGACCACGAAATCGCGGCGCATATCGGGGAGAGGAAAACGATCGTCCTTGTAAACAAAAAAGACCTCGGAAGACAGGTGACAGAGGAAGAACTCAAAAAACTGCTTCCTGAAGCGGCTTTGATCGACACCTCTCTCGTGGAAGGAACCAAAACCCAGGAACTCGAAGAGCAGATTTTGGCTATGGTCTACGGCGGGGAAGTGCATCAGGACGAAAGCCGGCTGGTCAGTAATGCGAGGCACAAGGACTTGCTGCTTCGCTCGAAAAGCTCTCTTTTTGATGCTCAAACAGCAGCGGAAAACGGCGAAGCCCTTGATTTTGTAGAAGTGGACGTGCGCCAGGCCTGGGAGCTTCTCGGTGAAATGATCGGAGAGACGGTTTCAGAAGATATTATAAATGAAGTGTTTGCGAGATTTTGTCTCGGTAAATAAGTAGATCGTTAAACGGAGGAAACATGAGCTGGTATCAAATGGGAGAATATGATGTCATCGTCATCGGCGCAGGTCATGCAGGCTGTGAGGCCGGGCTTGCTGCCGCAAGGATGGGACACAAGACCCTGGTTTTGTCGATCAATCTGGAGGCTGTTGCCATGATGGCCTGCAATCCATCGATCGGAGGAAGCGGCAAGGGGCATTTGGTTCGCGAAATAGATGCGCTTGGAGGACAAATGGGACTTGTCATCGATAAGACCTTCCTTCAAAGCAAGATGCTCAATACAGCAAAAGGACCCGCAGTCCATTCACTGCGGGCGCAGGCAGACAAAGAGCGTTATCATGAAGAAATGAAGCGTGTCCTTGAAGAAGAACCGCGGCTCGACCTCAAGCAGGGAGAGGCTGTAGAACTTTTGACAGACGGTGACCGCGTGACAGGGGTTGTTTTAAATACGGGTGCCGCCTATCTTGGAAAAGCTGTTATCCTTGCAACGGGAACCTTTCTCGGCGGGAAAATCTTCATTGGAGAATACAGCTATCAGAGCGGACCAAACGGTCTCTCGCCTTCCTTGCGCCTTGCGGAACAGCTGCGCACGCTCGGTCTTGCAATGCGCCGGTTTAAGACCGGAACACCCGCAAGAGTTCTTGGAAGCTCGCTGAACTATGAAAAAATGCTCGAGCAGCAGGGCGACGAAAACATCGTTCCCTTCTCTTTTATGAATGAAACCCTTACCTGCGATCAGGTTTCCTGCTGGCTCACCTATACAAATGAAGAAACACATGAAGTGATTCGCGAAAACTTTGGAAGGTCGGCACTTTTTGGAGGGCAGATCGAAGGCATTGGTCCGAGATATTGCCCCTCGATCGAAGACAAGGTCAATCGCTTTGCAGACAAGGAACGCCACCAGCTCTTTATTGAGCCCGAGGGTCTTTCGACAGACGAAAAATACATTCAGGGCATGTCTTCGAGCTTGCCCGAAGATGTGCAGGAGCAGTTTTATAAAACGATCCCCGGCCTTGAAGACTGTAAGATCGTAAGGCCGGCTTATGCCATCGAATATGACTGCATCGATCCGCTTGAACTAAAACTCAACCTCGAACATCGGCGTATGGAAAACCTTTTTTGTGCCGGACAATTCAATGGTAGCTCCGGATACGAAGAGGCTGCGGCACAGGGTCTTCTTGCCGGCATCAACGCGGCACTTAAGATAGAAGGCAGGGAACCATTCGTTCTCGACAGATCCGAGGCTTATATCGGCGTTCTCATCGACGATCTTATCACAAAAGGTACTCCGGAGCCTTATCGAATCATGACGTCAAGAGCCGAATATCGCCTTGTATTGCGTCAGGATAATGCCGAAGAACGTCTGACCGAACGCGCTTATCAAGCCGGTCTTGTTACAGAAGAACGCCATAACGCTTATATTGCAAGGAAAACCGCGGCCGAGGAAGAACGAAAACGCCTTGAGACCGTAACGATCACACCGATCACCGGAGAAGCCTTTCTCCGCGAAGCCGGCAGCGCACCGATCCAATCAAGAGTATCTCTCGCCGAACTTCTCAAGCGGCCTGAATTCAATTATGAAAACTTGGCTCCGATCGATCCCGAAAGAAAGCCGCTTTCGCGGCATGTCACAGCTTCGGTCGAAGTCGGTATCAAATATGAAGGATATATCACAAAGCAAAAGCTGCAGATCGAGAGATTCAAAAAACTCGAAACCAAGAAGCTTCCGGAAGACCTCGACTACAACGAACTCGACGGTATCCGGATCGAAGCGAAACAGAAGCTTTCCCGCATAAAACCGCTTTCTATCGGGCAGGCTTCGAGAATTTCCGGGGTATCTCCCGCAGACATCAGCGTATTGCTCGTTCACCTCGAGCAAAGAAAAAGGAGGAAGTAAACCATGGACATGCTCCAAAAAGCCCTTGAAACGCTGAATCTGAGCTTCGATGAAAAAACGATCGCTTTATTTGAAACGTATCGCAGCCTTGTGCTTTCCTGGAACGAAAAGGTCAATCTGACCGCGATCAAAGACCCGGAAGCCTTTGAAATCAAGCATTTCGTCGATTCTCTTTTGTGTGCGACGCATCCGGCTTTTCAAAAAAGCAAAAAAATCATCGATATCGGGACCGGTGCCGGTTTCCCGGGATTGCCTCTGGCCATCTGCTTTCCCGACAAGACATTTGTACTCGTGGATTCTTTGAATAAGCGTATCAAAATACTTTCCGAGATCATAGAAGAGCTTGGAATCAAAAACGCGACAGCAATACACGGAAGGGCTGAAGATCTTGCAAAGATGCCCAGACACAGAGAGCAGTACGACCTTTGCGTCTCAAGAGCTGTGGCCGACCTTGCTATTCTTTCCGAATATTGCCTTCCTTTTGTAAAGGTCGGCGGAAGCTTTGCTGCCTATAAATCCTTGTCGGCCAATGCCGAAATCAAGCGCAGCGAAAAAGCCGCAGAAACCCTTGGTGCAAAAATCGGAGAGACAACGATGGTTTCGATTCCCGGCATAGAACTTGAGCATCAGATCGTCTGGATCGAAAAATTTTCACCGACTCCAAATAAATTTCCAAGAAAAGCAGGGACGCCGGAAAAAGAACCTTTGTAAGAACAGCCACTAAGGAGAGTGCTTTGGAGGGCAAGCTTGTCGACATCTAGTAATATGGATATAAATGTAAGGAATGTTTCACGTGAAACATGCCTTTTTCTAAAAACAAAGATGCAAAAAAAGGCTGGTTTCAAAAGATTGCTTGATATATAATAAGTCTTGCACACTCCTTTTAAGCGAAATGCTTTGAAGGAATGTATGGAGCACGCATTCCGGGTCGGACAAAAAGAGCTCTGTACAGAAAGGAAGAGGATTTTGGGAAAAGCGATTGCCATATTCAACCAAAAAGGCGGAGTGGGAAAGACCACTACCAACATAAACCTAGCGGCCTGCCTTGCCATGAAAGGCAAAAAGGTCCTTATTCTTGATATCGATCCCCAGGGGAATACAACAAGCGGTATTGGGATCTCAAAAAAAGGACTTCAAAAAACGACATATGAGGTTTTGGTAAACGATGGAGTACAGCCGGAGGACGCGATCCTTCATACTCTCGTTCCAAATCTTGACATCATTCCCGCAAGCGTCCAATTGGCCGGTGCGGAAATCGAACTGGTTCAGCTCGAAGGCAGAGAAAAGAGATTAAAGAAAGCGATTGACAGGATCAAGGGAAATTACGATTACATATTCATCGATTGCCCTCCATCACTCGGTCTTTTAACAATCAACTCGCTGACTGCGGTCGACGCTGTCCTGATACCGATCCAATGCGAATTCTATGCATTGGAAGGAGTCAGCCAGCTCATGAGCACGATCGAGCTTGTAAAAAAGAACCTGAATAAGAACCTTGAAATACAGGGCGTTATTCTGAGTATGTTTGACGGAAGAACCAACCTTTCGATCCAAGTAGTGGAAGAAGTCAAGAAGTTCTTCAGAGAAAAGGTCTACACGACCGTTATCCCGCGAAATGTTCGTTTGGCGGAAGCCCCGAGCTATGGACTGCCTATCACAGAGTATGATCCAAGGTCAAAGGGTGCGCTTGCATATATGGAATTCGCGGAGGAATTTCTTGAACTGGAAGGAAAGGCGTAATGGCGACAGCAAAAAGCAGGGGACTTGGAAAAGGGCTGGAAGCTTTGTTTACAGATGTCGAAATCACGGTAGGATCAAACCGTTCGGGTAAAAACGCGACAAATGAAAGCGCGGATCTATCTGACCGTGTGATCAGTATCGACATCCATAAGATCAAGCCGAATGTTGGACAACCCAGAAAGCAATTTAATGAAGAAAAACTCGGGGAACTCGCAAAATCGATCGAGGTCCACGGAGTAATACAACCGATCCTTGTACGGGAGATCAAAGACGGCTTTGAAATCGTGGCAGGGGAACGCCGTTTTCGTGCGGCCAGAAAAGCAGGGCTGAAAGAGCTGCCCTGCATCGTAAGAGAATTCAGCGAAGAGCAGAATATGCTGATTGCGCTGATCGAAAACATGCAGAGAGAGGATCTCAACCCGATCGAAGAGGCAGAAGGCCTTGCAAAAATGATCGAGAATTTCGGACTTACGCAGGAAGAAGTATCGCGAAGCGTAGGAAAGAGCAGGCCCTATATCTCGAACGCGCTGCGTCTTTTGAAACTGCCCGAGAAAATCAAGGGCTTCGTGGTCGAAGGAAAACTTTCCGGTGGTCATGCGAGAACGCTGGCGGGTCTTGGTGCAATCGAAAAGCAGCTTCTGGTTGCAGAAAAGTGCATCAAAAATAATCTGTCTGTACGCGAACTTGAAACTCTGGTTCGGGACGATGGAGAAGCAAAGAACAAGAAGAGAGCCGTAAAAAGAGCAAAGAACCGTGAACTGACACATTTAGAAGAAGAATTGAAAACGGTACTCGGGACAAAGGTAAACATTCAGCACGGTGCGAGAAAAGGAAAGATAGAAATCGAGTATTACAGCAGAGAAGAACTCGAGCGTCTTTTGGAATTATTGCAGTCACTTCGGTAATACTGATGACAAATAGACGGCCTGTGTAAAACTGCTGGGGAAAAAATAAAAACGTTGATATTTCAACGATAAATTGAAAACTCCCTGTGCAAAGGCTGTTAACAACTTAGGAATTTTTTCTGATGTTTCACGTGAAACATCACGGACTGTAAGAACGTAGACTAGAACAGATGCGACTGCAGGACGAGTAAGGAGGAGAACGATGGGCGACATGAATATTTTCTTTCCGCAATGGCAGGGTGGCGGAAACAGGGCTTTATACATTGGTGCGGCAGCAGCGAGAAAAGGGCTTAATCTTAAAAGCCGTCTGGCTGAAGTCAAAATGGTTTCTGACGAGACACTCGTTGTTGAAAACAACATTTTAGGATATCGGCAGATCCTGGAACAAATGCAGGAACTGCATAAAAAAATCGAAACGAATCATCCCGCAAGCATCTTTACGCTGGGCGGAGGCTGCGATGCAGAACTGGCTCCGATTTCCTATTTGAACCAGAAGTATGAAGGGGATTTTTCCGTTGTATGGTTTGACGCGCATGGTGATCTGAATTCACCCGAAAGTTCAACAACAAAGCATTTCCACGGTATGCCGCTTCGGATTCTCTTAGAAGGAGGACATGATGAAGCGATCGACAAGCTTTGCTTTTCGAACATTACGCCCGAACAGGTACTGCTGCTTGGAGTCCGTGATTTAGACCCACCTGAAAAAGAATATATCGACACGCATTCGATCCGTAATATGTCCCCGGAGCAAGTTATCTGGGCAGAACCTGAGGAATGGATCAGCACGCTCAAAACCAACGTATATGTACATATCGATCTGGATGTACTTGATGGCGAGAAATATCCGTACACACTTTGCCCTACAGAGCATGGACTGCAAATGCAGCATCTTGTTCAAATCATCAATAAACTTCAAGCGGAACGGAGGATCGTCGGTTTAAGCATACTCGAATATGCTTCCCCCGACCCGGCAGGCATTCAAGAATTGAAAGAGATAGCTGCTGTAGGACTGTGGATTTGACGCTACTAAGGTAGTAGAAAGGAGACAGCAATGCCTATTGCAAAGAATCAGAAACTGATGTACGGCGTTCTCGAGAACATGGGCAGTATGGTTCGGGTCATAAATGGAAGTGATAATATCATTTTTATGAACCGCGCCATGCGAGAAGAGTTCGGCGACGCTACGAGCGAAAAATGCTACTCCATGATATGCCAGGAAGAGCACTGTCAGGAGTGTGTGTGCGCAAGATGCCTTGAGACAAAAAAGGTGGAAAGCA
>CAZKCB010000103.1:0-7035 GCA_964550965.1 uncultured Oscillospiraceae bacterium | reverse complement strand
TTATGTTTTGGCTAGGTTTTTGGATACGGTCATACCACCTTGGCAATTGAAAATCGAGTTTTGACCAAGCCGATTCGGCCTGTTTTCTTTTTCTGACAAGCCCGTTATAAAGGATGACAACGGCAGCCAATATCAAGATTACAGGAACGATCGCATAGCTTATGATTCCTTTCATGAATAATACCCCTCTCTTTTTTCAGTTCGCCATATTTGCAGATCAAATGGATGGTCCACTATTAATAGTATACGAAAAAAAAGCTCCAAAGTAAAAGAATAGATATAGAATGAAAGAAATATAAATATTTTTAATGCTTTTTTCTCTGATATGCTATATACTATCAAGGTTAATAAGGTATTAGAAAGTAGGTAAACGAATGGCAAATAGCCAAAAAATCATCAATATTGCGGTGATCGCTCACGTCGACGCCGGAAAATCCACGCTGGTTGACGCTTTTCTTTCGCAAAGCGGAGTATTTCGCGAAAATGAAGAAGTTGTCGAATGTATCATGGACAGCAACGATATCGAGCGCGAGCGCGGTATCACAATATACTCAAAGAATTGTTCGATCATGCACAAAGACGTCAAGATCAATATTGTCGATACCCCGGGTCACTCTGATTTCTCTTCCGAGGTAGAGCGAATCATAAAAACAGTCGATACTGTTATCCTTCTTGTAGATTCGAGCGAAGGGCCAATGCCCCAAACACGTTTTGTTCTGCAAAAATCTCTCGAAATCGGCTTAAAACCGATTTTGCTGATCAATAAAATCGATAAAAAAGATCAGCGTGCCAAGGAAGTCGTGGATTTGGTCTATGAGCTCTTCATGGAGCTCGAAGCAAGCGACGAGCAACTTGATTTCCCGATCCTTTACGGGATTGCAAAACACGGCATCGCAAAGAATGAGCTCGAGGACGAAAGTGATGATATCACCCCCCTCTTCGACACGATCATTTCGCATGTCGACCCTTATCCCGACAGAAGCGAAGAACCCTTGCAGCTTCAGGTTTCGACCTTGGCTTATGACGATTATATCGGCAGGCTTGGGATCGGACGAATCACAAGAGGAACGATCCGCACAGGACAAAGCGTCGTCGTTACAAAAGAAGACGGCAGTTTCGTACAGCGAAAGATCAATCAGGTCTTTATTTATAAAGGCATGAAGAGAACTCCCGTTGAAGAAGCGGTAAGCGGAGACATCGTCGTCGTAGCCGGCATTTCCGATATTTCCATCGGCGAGACGATCTGCGACCCCGGCACCCCTGAAGCTTTGGAAATGATACATATCGAGGAACCGACTCTTTCTATGAATTTCCTCGTCAACAAATCACCGTTCGCCGGCAAGGTCGGAAAATTTGTCACCTCCCGACACATCAAAGAGCGCCTTGCAAAAGAGCTTGAAGTCAATGTCGGTCTTTTAGTCGAGCCTTTGGAAACGACAGACGGCTTCAAGGTTTCCGGACGAGGAGAGCTTCATCTTTCGATCCTGATCGAAAATATGCGCCGTGAAGGTTATGAGGTCGCTGTTTCAAAGCCTGAAGTCATTATGAAGCGCGAAAACGGGAAAAAGCTGGAGCCGATCGAGTATGTTCTGATTACGGTTCCCGACGAATACACAGGACCTGTCATCTCAAAGCTCAACATGAGAAAAGGGATCATGCGCTCCATGTCCGGAAAAGACGGTCATTCGCGCATCGAGTACTCCGTCCCTACGCGTGGACTTCTCGGCTTCCGCACAGAGTTCATCAATGACACCAGAGGCGAAGGCACTATCGTTCGTCGTTTTGAGTGTTTTGAAGAATACAAAGGCGAGATCCCACAGAGAGCAAACGGAGCTATCATTTCACAGGAAGCCGGAATTTCAACTCCCTATGCCTTAAATAATATCGGCGAAAGAGCTATGCTATTTATCGATCCCGGCACAAAGGTCTACGAGGGAATGATCGTAGGCATGAACAGCCGTAATGAAGATATGGTAGTAAACGCCTGCAAGGCAAAAAAAGTAACCAATATGCGTGCTGCAGGAACAGATGACTCTGTCAGGCTCTCCCCTCCACGAGTATTCACATTGGAAGAAGCATTGGAATGGATCAACGACGATGAGCTTGTAGAAATCGTCCCCAATGACATCCGTCTCAGAAAAAAATTCCTCAACGAGCTGGAACGCAGACGTTCCGGACGTTAGGTAAAAAAGAAATAACAAAACCGTGTATACTGCCTGCAGCATACACGGTTTTTTGTTTAAATAAACAAGAAATAATAGCGCGGATATAATTTTCTGAATATTCTGTGTTTATAGTATGTTTTGTTCGGGAATATTATATGCGTAAATGTCAGTTTTCTAAGCGGTGCCCAGGCACTATTGTAAGCTTCGGGCCATACTGCCCGGAGAAAGGGGGAAGCATATGGACGTTGCAAAGAAACATAAATATGACTATATTCTCGATCTCCCCAAAGAAGAACAGGCAAGCATCATTTCTGCGGTAACCACGGAATACTCCGACTTTGATCCTTTTGGCATCGAAACCGCCGGCCTTATTATGAACGGTAATGTGTACCAGCTTTCCGACTTTGGCATCAACGTCGATTATGATGGTCCTTTTGAATTTAAAACAGTATTTTTTGCCGAAGGAAATGCGGCGGCTACCGTTCGGCATATTATGGAAACAGAAGGAGCAAAAGCAGCTCTCAATTATATGTTAAAGAACGGATCTTCTTTCGCAATGTCGGAGTCCGAAGAAGAAGAACCCTGGAGTCCCGATTTGGTACAGCGTATCTTAAGCGGCGGCTATTTGATCGTTACCGGTGGTGAAAAAGAAGGTTCTATCGAGTTGGTCCAAGCCCTTGGCAGCAACTCAGAGCGCCATCGCAGTCTGATTCAAAAGCTTATGGCGCACAAATTTATTTGAACAAAAAACACCTTGAAAAACAGGCATCGGAGTACTGCGATGCCTGTTTTGACGCTAATCGCTAAATTGTTATCTACGCTTTGATTTCATAAAGAAAAGTCTTCATGCAAACTCATAGCTTGCTTCTCAGAAAAGGTCAGTCCGAAGGAATATCTTGAAATCGACCCTGCCATATCCATAATAATCATCTCTCCCGACTGCCCCCATATCGGTCGCACTATCCTGAAATCTTTTTTTGATTTCTGCCGGGCTGCTCGTTGGATGCTCACCCTTATAGACTCCCGCCATGGCAGCTACGACCGGCGCAGCAAAGGAAGTGCCATTATGACTTGAATAACCACCGAAAGCATTCGTCGAATAAATGCCTCGCCCTGGAGCAACGACGGTCACCTTGCTATTATAGTTGGAAAAACTGGATATGATATTATTATTATCGATCGAACCGACTGAGATCACGCCATCATAGCACGCAGGAAAAACTTCAGTCCCTCCCATAAAGCCGGCGGCAATGTTCCCGGAAGCAGCAACAACTATGATTCCTGCATTGATTGCCGTCTGGATCGCTTTGTTTTCACTCTGCGAAAATCCGGTTCCTGCCATACTTAAATTGATTACATCTACATTTTGTTCAATCGCATAATTGATGGCCCAAATAAAATCCGAGCTGTTTGTTTTATCATTGCTTCCAAAAATATTGATTGGAAGGACCGAAACTCCAAGATCCCCTGAAACACCGGAAACACCTATGCTATTTCCGGTATTCGCCGCAATGATCCCTGCTACGATCGTACCGTGATTCTTAAGATCGTTGATCGCTGTGCCTTGTACTCCGTCAATATAGCTTACTCCACCAATGATCCTTCCCACAAGATCGGGATGATCCTGATCTACACCGGAATCGATCACAGCTACAACAACATTTTTTTCTAAACTACCCGCCATTTTCCAAGCATCCACAGCCTCAATGTTTTTTAGTCCCCACTGGAAAGGCCCGAGTTTGTCATTCGGAAAGTCCATCAGTGTTCTCACGCCATCAGGTTCAACAAGACGCACCGCAGGATCCCTTTTGATTTCTTTGATTTTCGCTTTGATATCTTGCCCTTCCGAAAACTCGATCACTTTGATTTCCGGAGTGACTCCATCCTTGTCCGGATAATAGGAAATCATATATCGCATCGGCATTTTTTTCTTGTCTTTCAATGACGCCATGACTACTGAAGAACTGGTTCCAGAGACTGCTCCATTTCCAAACGAAGAAACCCAATAGGAAGCAGTATCTCGGAAGGCTGCGCCTTCCGGCGTTTGTGCATAGACTTTTTCAGATGAAAAAACAGGCATGCTAAGAATGATCGCCATACTTACAAGCCCAATCGAAAGTTTTTCCCAATATAATAGATTCTTTTTTCGCATGATTCCCCCTGCAGAAAATTTGTTACCTTTGTCTCGAGCAAAATACCCCTTTTTGTTCTGGGTTCTATTCTATATAAATGTCCCAAAAAGGTCTATTCTTTTTATTGATATTTTCATGCGTTTTCCTGATTTCAGTAATTGTTTTCAAAGCCTGTTAATATTCCCTTGACATTGTTTTTATATCTGTTGTATAATGGGTGAGTCGCCAGAGCGGCGGCCTAAGCTTTCCAAGGTAGCTCAATGGTGGAGCACTCGGCTGTTAACCGATAGGTTGTGGGTTCGAGCCCCACCCTTGGAGCCAATTTTTCAAAGCTGCCGGAGTGGCGGAACTGGCAGACGCACAGGACTTAAAATCCTGCGATCCTTACCGATCGTACCGGTTCGATCCCGGTCTCCGGCACCACAACAATTTCATAACATCGCGGGGTAGAGCAGTTGGTAGCTCGTCGGGCTCATAACCCGGAGGCCGTTGGTTCAAGTCCAGCCCCCGCAACCACAAAAGTTACCGTAGTTGATACAATTTCAACTACGGTTTTTTTCTTTACATGATACACGAGGAATAGCCGTTACGATTCAAAAACAGCCGCTTGCAAACATCGCCAGCGGCTATTTTTTATGACTTGTTTTTATTTTCCTCTATTTTTTCGATCAGGTCATTCAAGTACAGCCATCTATCCATTTTGAGATCCAGAGCGTTCTCGGTTTCTTCCTTTTTAGCGGCAAGTTCGGAAAGTTTGACGTAATCGCTCGTTTCTGCTTGTATTTGTTTTCCCAGATCACTCAAGTGTTCTTCCAATTCCGCAATTTCAGCTTCGATCGTTTTGAACTCGTGCTGTTCAGAAAAAGATAATTTTAATTTCGTCTCACTTCGCTCTCTGCTGCTTGATACTTTTTTATCCGTAGTTTGCTTCTCCCGAGACGGAACCTCTTTGGATAAGCGTCCCGCAAGATAGTCCGAATAGTCACCGAGACAGGTTCTGATGATTCCATCCTCACCAAATTCAAAAATCGTATCTACCACTTTATCAAGAAAATACCTGTCATGCGATACTGCAACGACCGCACCGTTAAACCGTTCCAGATAGTCCTCAAGAATGGATAGGGTCTGAATATCAAGATCATTTGTCGGTTCATCCAAAAGCAGAATATTCGGCGCACCCATCAAAATGCCAAGTAGGTAAAGCCTCCTCCGCTCTCCGCCGGACAGTCTGCTGATTGTGGTCCATTGCAAATCAGGACTGAAAAGAAATCTTTCCAGCATCTGCGACGCAGTAATGGTTCCCGACGGTGTTTCTATGACTTCTGCGATCCCCCGGATATAATCGATCACACGCAAGGACAGATCCATATCCTCACAATGCTGCGAGAAGTATCCCATTTTTACGGTTGGCCCTACGATGACTTCACCGCTGTCTGGTTTCAGGGTGCCACTGATGATATTGAGCAAGGTCGACTTTCCGGATCCATTTTTGCCTACAATACCGATTCTTGCATTGCGCAAAATAATATGTTCAAAATTGCTGATTACTATTTTATCCCCAAATTTTTTTGTGATGTTTTTGATCTCTACGGTCTTTTTTCCGAGGCGCGAAGACAGCGAATCCATCTCCAGTTTCTCAGATTCATCGATTCCTATATTTTCTTTGAGCGTTTCAAAGCGTTCGATCCGCCCTTTACTTTTTGTGCTCCTCGCCCTTGCACCGCGCTTTATCCATTCAAGCTCTTTTTTGTAAAGAGTCTGGCGTTTCCTCTCGCTCGCAAGTTCCATTTCCTCGCGTTGTGCCTTCAATTCAAGATATTTAGAGTAATTCCCCGGGTAGCCGTAAAGACTCCCATTTTCAATTTCGACGATCCGATTGGCGACCCGATCCAAAAAATAGCGGTCATGGGTCACCATAATGATAGCGCCGCTGTATTTGATCAGATAGCTTTCGAGCCATTCGATCATCTCATTGTCAAGATGATTGGTCGGTTCATCAAGAACCAGAACCTCACAGGGGTGCAGTAATGCGCTCGCAATGGCGACCCTCTTTTTTTGTCCTCCGGACAATACACCCATTGGCTTGTCAAATTCTGTGATCCCGAGTTTCGTAAGGATGGTTTTTGCTTCATATGATTTGCTCTCGGCCGCTTCGGGGGAAAGCCCGCAAAGCACCTGCTCCAAAATCGTCTTTTCTTCCTCAAAAATCGGATTCTGCGGCAGATATTCGATCCTCAGATTTTGGTTTTTGATCAGTTTGCCCGAATCTGCTTCTTCCTGCTTTGCGAGGATCTTCAAAAAGGTAGATTTTCCTGTCCCGTTGATTCCGATCACTCCGATTTTATCGCCTTCGTTTATATATAATGTAATATTTGAAAGCAGCGGTTTTTCTGTATAGCTCTTGCTTATGTTTTCTGCAGATAGCAGCATGTTTCCTTCTCCTGTTCAGTGTAATTCTTATTTAAAGTCTTTTCTTATCATACCATACAGTATCGACTCCAGACATTATTTCCGTGAAAAACATTCGGTCGCTGTAAACAAAAAAAACCTAAAGAAATAACCATTTGCAGTAAATACAAGTGGTTATTTTTTATGTTCCTTTGCCTTTTCTATCATTTTTAAAGCTTATTCAAAGAAACAGGATTTTCCGATAAATTCGCGCAAAATAGAATTCAGAGGTATTTCCGCATCGGTTACGGGAAAAATCGCAATCGCCGGGATTCCCAACTCCACCGCCT
>CAZKCB010000102.1:4332-7122 GCA_964550965.1 uncultured Oscillospiraceae bacterium | reverse complement strand
GGAAGGATCCGGGAGATAACACCCTTGATTCCGTGACGTCCGGCCATATTGTCACCAAAACTGATCTTACGTTTGGTGGCCACATAGACACGTACGAGCTTGTTTACTCCAGGAGGCAGCTCATCTCCATTCTCCCTCGAGAAAACCTTCACGTCGACGACGATACCGGTCTCTCCGTGGGGAACACGGAGTGATGTGTCTCTGACTTCTCTTGCTTTTTCACCGAAAATGGCTCGCAAAAGACGTTCTTCTGCAGTAAGTTCGGTTTCACCCTTCGGGGTGACCTTTCCGACTAAGATGTCAGAAGAGCTGACTTCAGCACCGATGCGAACGATGCCTTCTTCGTCGAGATCCTTAAGCGCTTCTTCACCTACATTCGGAATGTCTTTCGTGATTTCTTCGGGGCCGAGTTTTGTATCTCTGGCTTCCGATTCATACTCTTCGATATGAAGTGATGTCAAAGCGTCTTCCATGATCAGGCGTTCATTGAGGATGATAGCATCCTCATAGTTATAACCTTCCCAGGTCATAAATCCGATCAAAAGGTTCTTGCCCAAAGCGACTTCACCGTTGTCCGTCGAGGGGCCGTCGGCAATGACTTCACCGGCAGTGACTCTCTCACCATGGAAAACGATAGGCCTTTGGTTGATGCAGGTTCCCTGATTGGAGCGCTTGAATTTCAGCATTTTGTATTCGTCAAGACCATTGTCGCTGTCGCGTCTGATCTTGATTTTGTTTGCATCGACAAATTCGATCGTGCCTGCGTTTTTCGCGAGGATCACGACTCCGGAATCCCTTGCCGCAATATATTCCATACCTGTGCCGACTCTCGGCGCATCGGTAATCAAAAGCGGAACGGCCTGACGCTGCATGTTGGAACCCATCAAAGCACGGTTCGCGTCATCGTTTTCAAGGAAGGGGATCATCGCGGTTGCAACCGATACGACCTGTTTCGGAGAAACGTCCATGTAATCAACCTCTTGGGGGCTTACTACATCGTATTCTCCGCCCGGTTTACGAACTACAATCTTTGCGTTGACAAAGTTTCCTTTTGAATCAAGAGGTTCGTTTGCCTGCGCAATGATGATCTGGTCTTCCTCGTCAGCAGTCAGATAATGGATTTCGGTCGTTACGGTCGTGGTTTCTTTATCTACTCTCCGATAAGGTGTTTCGATGAAACCATATTCATTGATCTTTCCAAATGTCGTCAGCGAGCCGATCAGTCCAATATTCGGACCTTCAGGCGTTTCGATCGGACACATTCTTCCGTAATGAGAATGGTGAACGTCTCTGACTTCGAATCCGGCTCTTTCTCTCGAAAGTCCACCAGGTCCCAATGCAGAAAGTCTTCTCTTATGCGTTAATTCGGCAAGAGGATTCGTCTGATCCATAAACTGTGACAGCTGGCTGCTTCCAAAGAATTCTTTGATTGCGGCCGTAACAGGTCTGATATTCATCAGGGCCTGCGGGGTCGTTACTTCGATGTCCTGGATCGTCATTCTTTCCTTGACGACACGTTCCATACGGGCAAGACCGATACGGAATTGGTTCTGCAGCAACTCACCGACTGTCCGAAGTCTTCTGTTTCCAAGGTGGTCGATATCATCAGTCATGCCGATGCCTTCCGACAGGTTTAAAATATAGCTGACGGAAGCAATAATATCGTCGAATAAAATATGTTTCGGGGAAAGCTGATTTTTCATCAAAAGGAGCATTTCCTTGATTTCTTGTTCTGTTTCGCAGTTTTCGAGGACGTACTTCAATGCAGGATAGTAAACTTTTTTAGAAATTTTCATATCCGTTACATCAAAAGAAACATGGTCCTGAAGATTGACAAAATGATTGCCGATTACTTTAACGACTCTCTTTTCATCCGCTTTGCTTTGGAGCAAAACAAATTCAACTCCTGCGTTTTCAACCGCGAAGCCTGTCTCTCTGTCGATTCTCGAACCTTTTTCGACCATAACTTCTCCCGTCGAGGGATCGATAATGTCAGCAGCGGCGACGCAGCTGATGATTCGATTGGAAAGTCCAAGTTTCTTGTTGTATTTGTATCTGCCTACTTTGGCAAGATCATATCTTTTGGCATCAAAGAACAACGCTTCAATGAGATCGTAAGCACTCTCGAACGTGGCGGGTTCGCCAGGTCTCAGTTTCTTATAGATCTCCTTCAAGCCTTCTTCATAATTGCTCGTGGTGTCTTTGGAAAGGGATTTCTCAAGCCGTTCATTTTCACCAAACACGGCCAGAATCTCATCATTGGTTCCCTCATAAAGCGTTCTCGCGATCACGCTCGAAAACTCACCGTGCCGACGAACTTTCTTTTTCAATTCGGCGTCCTTAAGGGAAGGATTTTTCTTTAATTCTGTATTTTCCTTCGCTTCGACAGACTTATAAGACAGCGCTCTTAAGATCGCCGTCACAGACTGTTTTCTCGTACGGTCGACTCTGACCGAGATAACCTCGTTCGAATCCGTTTCATACTCAAGCCACGCTCCCCTGTTCGGTATGATCGTGGTAGAAAAAAGCTTATTATTGGATTTATCTGTTGTAACATCGTAATAGGGGCCCGGGGACCTAACCAGCTGTGTAACGACGACTCTTTCGGCTCCGTTATAGATAAAGGTTCCCTTTTCGGTCATCAAGGGGAAATCTCCCATGAAAACTTCTTGTTCCTTCACCTCACCGGTTTCTTTGTTGACTAATCTGACCTTCACCTTTAGGGGGGCAGCGTAGGTAACGTCACGTTCCTTGCACTCTTCTTGATCGTATTTCGGTTCATCGTTCAAT
>CAZKCB010000102.1:0-4322 GCA_964550965.1 uncultured Oscillospiraceae bacterium | reverse complement strand
TTTAAGTGAATAGTCGATAAACTCAAGTACCAGATTTCCGGCATAATCCTTAATCGGAGAAATATCCTCAAATACTTCCCGGAGTCCTTCTTCGATGAACCAATCATACGAGTCCTTTTGAATCTGGATCAGATTTGGCATGTCAGCTACCTCATGGATCTTCGAGTAGCTCATACGTGTCTTGTTACCGATAATAACGGGCTCTGGCATAATCATCACTCCTTGTATAGAAAACAAACTACTTTGCGTGGCAATGTACTATAATATCACAGAGCCTTCAAGTAGTCAATTAAAACTTGTTTCCGTTCTTTATTTTTTGACAGAATCCCAAAATGAGACCCGTTCAGCTTTTCTTTCCAAACGGGCCTCACAATTTCCGCTACTTAAGTTCGACAGTTGCTCCGACTTCTTCGAGCTGAGCCTTGATTGCTTCTGCTTCGGCCTTCTCGATTCCTTCTTTAACTGCTGCCGGTGCTCCGTCAACGAGGTCTTTTGCTTCTTTGAGGCCGAGTCCGGTGATCTCTCTGACAACCTTGATGACCTTGATTTTTTCAGCGCCTGCGCTCATGAGCATTACGTTGAATTCTGTCTGCTCTTCAACTTCAGCTACTGCTACTGCACCAGCTGCTGCTACGGGAGCTGCTGCGGATACGCCGAATTCCTCTTCGCAAGCTTTGACGAGCTCGTTGAGTTCTAAAATTGTCATGCCTTTGATGGCTTCAATGATTTGTTCTTTATTCATCTTAAATATCTCCTTTTTAAATTTTGTATTTACTATGCTATCGTTTTATTTATGCTTCTTTTGCGTCGGCTACTGCCTGGAACGTACGTACCATTTTGGATACCGGCGACTGGATGCTGCCCATGAACTTCGCGATGAGCTCGTCTCTGCTTGGCAGAGTTGCGATGGCGGTTACGCCCTCTCCGTCGAAGAATTTTCCTTCAATGATACCGCCTTTGAATTCCATCTTCTTGAATTCTTTGATGATGTCGTTCAAAACTCTGGCCGGTGCGATCGCGTCTTCATTGCTGAAGGCAAATGCGGAAGGTCCGGAAAGAACATTCTCGAGTTCTTCAAAGGGAGTTCCTTTGATTGCTCTGCTTACGAAGGTGTTCTTATATACGGTGAAATCGACATTCGCTTCTCTGAGTTTTTTTCTCATAGCCGTAGCTTGTGCGACGTTGATTCCCATGTAATCGATGACGACCGCAGATTCTGCTTTAGCAAGCTTGTCTTTGATTTCGTCAATGATGGTTTGCTTTTCAGCTAAATGTTTCTCTGATGCCATATTGTTTTTCTCCTTTCCTGTAGAATTCCTGATGTTGAAAAAGCCTTCCCGTCCTGCAGACAAAAAAGGCTTTGATAATCATATCACGAACCTCGGCAGGGAATTAAGCTTTCGCACCTGCTGTCTACAGTTTATTTGCAGTATTGTCTGAGCTCTTTCAGCTTACGCGTTGTAGTTCAGTTTTGTGGGGTTGAGTCTCACGGAGGGTCCCATTGTGCTTACAAGGGCAACACTCTTGAGATACTGGCCTTTCGCTGCGGCAGGTTTTGCTTTTACAATAGCCTCAACTAATGCGTTGAAGTTATCATTGAGCTTTTCTGCGCCGAAGGATGCTTTGCCGATCGGGCTGTGAATGATGTTCGTCTTATCAAGACGATACTCGACCTTACCGGCTTTGATCTCTGCGATCGCTTTTTCGATATCCATCGTAACGGTTCCTGACTTCGGGTTCGGCATAAGGCCCTTCGGTCCTAAAACCTTTCCGAGTCTTCCTACAACACCCATCATATCGGGAGTAGCTACTACGATATCAAAGTCAAACCAGTTTTCACTCTGGATTTTCTGTGCGAGTTCTTCTGCTCCGACATACTCTGCTCCGGCTGCTTCTGCTTCCTTCACTTTGTCGCCCTTTGCGAAAACTAACACTCTCTTTGTTTTTCCTGTACCATGCGGCAGAACGATAGCACCTCTGACCTGCTGGTCAGCATGTCTTCCGTCTACACCGAGTTTCAGGTGGATTTCGATCGTCTCGTCAAATTTCGCTTTTGCTGTTTTGAGAACGATATCCATCGCTTCATTCAATTCGTAAAGGTTGTTTTTGTCGACCAATTTTGCCGACTCTACATACGTTTTACCTCTTTTAGGCATTTTGTTCCTCCTCGTGGTACTAACGGCAATTGCCTCCCACAGTACTATTCTTCTACTACGATTCCCATGCTTCTTGCCGTTCCCTTGATCATATCCGCTGCGGTATCGATGTTTGCAGCATTAAGGTCGGGCATTTTGAGCTTTGCGATTTCTTTGACCTGATCCATCGAAAGAGTTGCAACTTTTTTCTTGTTGGGTTCTCCCGAAGCAGCAGTAAGATTCGCAGCCTTCTTAAGCAGGACGGCGGCCGGCGGCGTCTTCGTGATGAAGGTAAATGATCTGTCAGAGTAGACTGTGATGACTACGGGGATGATCATTCCCGGCTGATCGGCTGTTTTTGCATTGAACTGCTTGCAAAAATCCATGATGTTAACGCCTTTCTGACCCAAAGCCGGTCCAACCGGGGGTGCAGGAGTAGCGTTGCCTGCAGGAATCTGCAACTTGATCATGCCTTCTACTTTTTTTGCCATATTGAATTGTCTCCTTTCTGCCTGCATTTACATTTTTTGAGCAGGCTTATTCCAAGCGTCTGACGCTATATCTTTTCGACCTGTCCAAATTCCAGTTCAACGGGAGTATCCCTGCCGAACATAGAAATTCTGACCTTTAGGGTCTGCTTGTCAAAGTTGACTTCTTCAACCACACCCATAAAGCTCTCGAACGGTCCGTTGATGACTTTGATGCTGTCGCCCTGATTGACATCGAGTTTGATATAGACCTTCTCGATACCCATGCGGCGAACTTCTTCATTTGTAAGTGGAACAGGCTCCGAGCCATGTCCGACAAAGCCGGTGACTCCCTGCGTGTTTCTGACCAAATACCAGGATTCATTGGTGACGATCATCTTTACGATAACATAACCGGGAAACATTTTTCTGGTTTTGATCTTGCGTTGGCCGTCCTTAAATTCCACACGATCTTCCGTGGGCACGACAACTTCAAGAACCAGATCCTGCATCCCTCTGTTCTCGACAAGCTTTTCAATATTCACCTTGACCTTATTTTCGTGGCCCGAATAAGTATGGATGACATACCATTTTGCTTTGGATTCCGCATTCTCCTGTTCGGTAGATGTTGTTTCTTCCGGGAGGGCGTCCTCTGCGATCAGGGCCTCATCGTCGTTCATATCCTTCATTCTGTTCTACTCCTAAATGCTGATGTTCAGCACTGCCTTGAGCAGAGCCAGAAAAGCGCTATCAAATCCCCAAAAAAGCAATGCAAAAGTAACGCAGGTCAAAACGACAACTGCCGTATACGAAAATAATTCCTTTCGTGATGGCCAAATGACTTTTTTCATCTCAGTCCTAACGCCTTTAAAATAATCGCCGGCAGAGGGCCTTTTTTTTGCGGTTGTGTTCACGACAGGTTTTTTATCCATAGTATCTCACATTCCCTTCGTTATTTTGTTTCTTTGTGGAGTGTGTGCTTTTTGCAGAATTTGCAATACTTGCTGAATTCGATGCGGTCCGGGTCATTTTTCTTGTTCTTCATTGTGTTGTAATTTCTTTGTTTGCAATCCGAACAAGCCAATGTAACTTTAACTCTCATGATCTGTTTCCTCCGATTCTATCAAAACTAAGGCCGCCTCTGGTGGCCGTAAAGTCGCTTAATTAAGTTATCACAATTCATGTCGCATGTCAATAATTTTATCACGGAATCACGTTTCCTTGCATTCTGTAAAGGTTGACCGTCTGGCACTCAGCAGATGAGCTGTTATCCAACAAAGCTTTTCATGCCGATTGCCATCAGGACATTCAGCGCGAGAGACAGCGGAATCATAATAAGAAATAACGGTTTCTTTGTCTTATGGTGGAAAGCGAACATTGCCAAGAACACTCCAACCGCTCCGAACAAGAGAGCGAGCATGATCAATGTACCTTCACTGATCCGCCTTTTCCCTTTTATTGCCAGGCGTTTGTCTATCCCCATAATAAGAAAGGTCACAAGATTCCAAACGAGTAAAGCGATGATGAGCTTATCGTATCCGAATGGCATATTCAGGCACCTCCCGAACTAGTTTCTTTTTGTTCCCAGACTTTTTCCTTTTATCAGGCAAAAGAAGGGACGGATGGTATCCGTCCCTTTCTTTGATTTTCATTCGCGTTGGTCGCTTATTCTTTGATCGTTGCTACGACGCCGGCGCCTACTGTTCTGCCGCCTTCACGG
>CAZKCB010000101.1:0-7383 GCA_964550965.1 uncultured Oscillospiraceae bacterium | reverse complement strand
TGCCTTTTCGCCTGTCTTTTCGAAATAACGATCAAAGAGATATTGCTCGCAGACCTTTTCCATCTCATTCGCAATCCGAAACGCTTCAGAATCGTCTATTCCAAGACAAAGAGCTCCATGGTATGACATGATGATGCCTTTGCTCCCGCTCTTCTCTATCGAAGAAGAAACTGCTTCACAAAGTTTTTTGCTTCCCGGAAGCCCATAGCCTGCAATCGGGATCACTTCGCCGAGCAAGGTCCTGCTTTCGGCATCATTTATCTTAATGTCTTTTCCCGAGAAACTTACGGCCGAAGCGTTGGTCTGATGAGTATGTATTACAAAGTTGATATCCGGACGCAGCACATACGCCGCCCTGTGTATCCCTTTTTCAGATGAGGGGGTTATGCTTCCTTTGTAGCTGAGATCATCAAGTGAAACCAGAACGATGTCGTCCGGTTCGAGGCTGTCATAGAGTCGGCCACTCGGAGTGATCAAAAATTGTTCGTTATCGACACGGCAACTGATATTTCCCCAGGTTCTCGTAATCAATCCGGATTCGGAAAGCCGCTTGCCTGCAAGAATAACCTTTTTTCGTTCTTCTATGTACTTCATAATTAAGATCCCTCCGTTTCCCAAACTTTAAATGGCGGTTTTTGATTTTCGCCATTTCCCATAGATCACCATAAAGATGCCTGCTAAAGCAGCAACGCCTGCCCCAAAATAAAACGGCGCACGATTGTTCACATGGTCATAAAGCAAACCGGCGATCACACTTGCCGGAAGCAAAGTAATACCAATGATGCTATTGTAAATTCCAAGGGCAGTGCCGCGCTTATTCTTATCGACCAGATCAGAAACCAAAGCTTTTTGGACTCCGTCCGTAGATGCGCTGTAAAGCCCATAAAGAGCAAAGAGAAAAAGCATCTCTATTTGCGTTTCACTCTTTCCGAAGCCAAAGTAAAGGGCAGCATAAAGAAAATATCCGAAGATGATAAGACGTTCCCTTCCAACCCGGTCTGATCGGATCCCTGCAGGGATCGAAAACAAAGCAGACACTGCGTTTATGATCAGATACATCAGCGGAATCAATGCGTCATCGACTCCGACATCTCCGGCTTTGACTAAAAGCAAAGCATCCGTTGAATTTCCAAGTGTAAAAAGGAACACGATCCCGAGGAACAAATAATACTCCTTGGGGAAATCTTTAAACGAGATTTTTCCAAGAAGTTCGGTGTCATCTTTTTTCATTTCTTTTATAAAAAATATCAGATTCAAAAGTCCCAGAAGTGCAGGAACTGAAGCAATCAGAAACACTCGCCGGTAATCAGCCGGAAAGAATAGAAGGATAAGAAATGCAAGCAGTGGGCCTGCGATCGCACCGCTGTTATCCATCGCCTTATGAAAGCCAAAGCTTCTCCCCCGTGTCTCTTTTGTTGAAGAAGCAACGACGAGGCTATCTCTTGGGGCTGTGCGGATCCCTTTCCCAACTCTTTCGGAAAAGCGAATAGTCAAGACCTGAAGAGGTGTCGCCGCAAAGGCAAACAAGGGCGACAATAAGGCAGTAAAACTGTAGCCGATGATCATAAAAGGTTTGTTTCTGCCGATTTTATCGCTCCACCACCCGGATAGGGCTTTGAGCAGCGAGGCCGTGCTTTCTGCAATTCCTTCGATCAGTGACAGTTCTGTTTTCGATGCGCCAAGACTCAAAAGAAACATAGGCATGACGGCATATACCATCTTTGTAGTGGTATCCGTCAGGAAACTCGTAACTCCGACAAAAAATATATTTCTTTCAATGCCGAGTATTTTTTCTTTGTGTTGGGTCCGATGCTTCATGGTTATTCCAATCGAAAAAGATTCAAACTATCGTGCGTTTTTTTTGAAACGAAAGGTCCCGAAATTATCTTCCAGTGTCCCATAGATTGTAACTTTGTTCCTGCCGGTCTCTTTTGAAGCGTACATTGCTTTGTCTGCACTGTCTGTAAGAACTTCACCGCTCATCCCTTTTCCCCACTCTGCTACACCAATGCTTGCAGTAGAAAACAGGTTGTTTTGGGCCTCATCTAAAAGGGCAATATTTCCAATGACCTCACGGATCCTTTCCGCAATATGTGCAGCCTGTTTTTCATTCGTATCCGGCAGCAGAATGACAAACTCATCTCCTCCGTAGCGGGAACAGATATCGGTATCTCTCGTCTGGTTTTTGATGACACGTGCAACGGCTTTTAAGACAGCATCTCCGGTAAGATGTCCGTGTTTGTCGTTGACCTTCTTGAAATCGTCAAGATCCATCATAATAAGGGAAAGAGGCATCCCTGAAAGTTTTGCTTTTCGAATCAGTCGTCTCATCTGAACTTCATGAAAATGTCTGTTTCGAAGACCAGTAATATAATCGGTCTCCTGCGTGTCAAAGGTGATATGCAAGAAACGATAAACAATGATCGCAGTTAAAAGAATAATAAGGAAAACTCCGATCATAAAAACCAAATTGATATGCTGAAATACCTTACTGAAGTAATCAATGGAATAGTCGACGCCTACAACTCCCAGAACTTCTCCGCTTACAGGATCGGTGATCGGGGCAAAGCCGGTCAAAAGATAGCCCCATTCTTCAGTATAGGAGATGCCGGTCACCGCTGATTTCCCGGTCTCAAAAACAGTCCGTTCAATCGTTTCAACCTTCTCGATTTCGCCAAGCGAGGAAAACTCATGACTTTTTTGATCTTCGCCATCAAAAAGATACATGATCTCGGAATCGGAAGCCTGTTTTTCCGCATAAATAAAGGTAACTCCACTTTCCTTCTTTATTTTCTGAAAAGAAGCAAGCATGCTCTGATAATATTCCACATCATAGCCGCCATTTTTATAATCTTCTACCGCTTCAAGGGCTTTAAAATCTTCAAGATCACGTTCGATAAGCACAGCTGTTGTCAATGCAATGTTTTCTGCGTTATGCCCAAGTTGGTTCAAAATCAGGTCTTTTACCTCATTGCGGGAAATAACCGAAGGGATGGCAACAACAAGTGAGGTAATTATAAGAACAGATAAAAAAATCAAGGCTTTTTTCAAGCCTCCGCCCAGGATGTCATATCTGATTTGGCTTCCCAAATTTCCTATTATACGCCTTAACTTTTCAATCAAACTATTCTTCAAGCCTTCTGCTTCTCCCTGCTGACCGATTCTGTGTAGTCTATCCCACGATCACATATATACGAACATTCTATCATTATGCATCCGAAAAATCACCTGTTTTTTTAGTATACTCAAATAAGTGAACAAATTACTTCATTATGATAGAATAATCCCTTTTATTTATTGACCATTTTTTATTTAAATGCTATCATTTAAATAGGTTAAACAGATCATTGGATAGAGGTAATACTCCGATTTCCGTACGACAAGTTTGCCTGCGGAAACGATAGGGCGGGATGAGTAATTATCCCACCTGCCAGTTGGCTCGATTACCGTTTTTTGATAAGGAGTCACAGCGCAAAGGAGACTAATCATAGTTTCTTTTGCGCTTTTTTTATTCCCGGATCCAATGAACCTGCTCAATAATCCCATCAAGACAAGCGCAAAACTCTTAGTTGTCACACGAAGGGAGGTGGAGCTGACACGGTGGTTATTCGTGTCAGCAACAGCGTGAACAAAACCATGGTATTAAGACCCGAGAAATGTCTCGGGTGCCGCAGCTGTGAATTGATTTGCTCGTTCAATCGGACAAAAGAATTCAATCCACAGAAATCAGCGGTAACGGTCGTACAGTATGACAAAGCTATGATCTGTGTTCCAATCATGTGCACCCAATGTGAAGAAGCTCCCTGTCAAAAGGTCTGCCCGGTCGAGGCGATCTACAAAGATGAAAACGGAGCAAAGATCATCGACGAAAAAAAATGTATTGTCTGCAAAATGTGCCTTTCGGCATGCCCCCTCGGGAATATCGCCTTTGACGGCGACAAAGTCTTCAAGTGCAATCTTTGCGGTGGTGAACCGAACTGTGCACTTCACTGCCCGTCAGGAGCGATCGAGTATAAGGAAGCCATTCCTTCTTCAATGCTGAAAAGAAAAGAGCTTGCAGATAAATTCAAAGGTGTTTTTGGAGAGGAGGAGTAGAACATGCATGCAATGATAGGAAAGCTGCTCCGCGTGAATCTGACGGACGGAACGATCACTACAGAAACTATCCCATCAAATCTCGCTGAGCAATACATCGGCGGCAGAGGCCTTGCAACGAAATACTACGTTGACGAAGTGCCGGCAGGCGTAAAAGCCCTCTCCCCCGAAAATAATCTGATCATGATGACAGGACCTCTGACCGGTACCTTCGCAACGAGTGCCGGACGATATATGTGCGTATCAAAAGCACCGCTTACGGAAACCATCGGATGTTCAAATTCCGGGGGACATTTCGGAGCCGAATTAAAATACGCAGGCTTTGACGGCATCATTTTTGAAGGGAAATCGCCTAATCCGGTCTACCTTCATGTAAAGAACGGCAAAGCCTTACTTCGTCCTGCCGACAAGCTTTGGGGCAAGACGGTATTCGAAACCACAGATATTCTCAACGAAACTCACGGCCCTGACGCAAAAGTAGCATGCATCGGACCCGCCGGAGAAAATGGAGTTCTTTATGCTGCTATTATGAACGACAGAAACAGAGCCGCCGGAAGAGGCGGACTGGGTGCCGTCATGGGCTCAAAAAATCTAAAAGCTGTCGTGGTCAGAGGGACAGGCGGAATCAAAGTCGCTGACAGCGATGCCTTCCTTGCCGCCTGCATCGACGCAAGAAGAAAGCTTCGTTCCCATCCTGTCACAGGTACAGGGCTCGGCGTATATGGCACTGAGATCCTAGTCAATATCGTAAATTCTGTCGGAGCTCTGCCTACCTATAACTGGAAAGGCAGTTCTGTCGATCCGGATGCAGAGGATATTTCCGGCGAAGCTTTGGTCGAGAAATATCTTGTTCGCAACAAAGGCTGCTTCGGCTGCACAATAGCTTGCGGCCGGGTAACAAAAGTTCCCGACGGACCCAACAAATCCTTCGGTGAAGGTCCCGAATATGAAGCAGCGTGGGCTTTGGGCTCTTCCTGCGGCATCCATGATCTTGCTGCCATCTGCAGAGTAAATTTCCTTTGCAATGAATACGGTCTTGACCCGATCACTCTCGGCGCCACTTATGCATGCGCAATGGAGCTGTTTGACAAGGGCCTTTTGACAAAGGAAGAGATCGGCGGAAATCTTGCGTTTGGCGACACAGAATCCATTGTTGATTTCACGATCAAAACTGCTTTGAAAGAAGGCTTCGGCGCTCGTCTCGCGGAAGGTTCCTATCGACTTGCCGAAAGTGTCGGCAGACCAGATCTTTCAATGTCAGTCAAGAAACAGGAAATGCCCGCTTATGACGGTCGCGGCGCACAGGGCATGGGGCTTTCCTATGCCACATCAAATCGCGGCGGCTGCCACGTTCGAGGTTATATGACCTCTCCGGAGATCCTTGGCATTCCTCAAAAAATGGACCCCCTCGTTACTGATGGCAAGGCCGCTATGTTGAAGATCTTCCAGGATCTTACTGCAGTCGTCGATTCTGCAGGGCTCTGCCTGTTCACCACCTTTGGAATGGGTCTTCCCGAAATCGGTGCGCAGCTTCGCCCTGCTACGGGCTTCCCCTATACCGACGAAGAGATACTCGGGATCGGTGAGCGGATCTGGAACATGGAAAAGCTTTACAATCTGGCCGAAGGCTTTTCAAAGAAAGATGATACCCTCCCGCCGCGGCTCCTGACAGAAGCTCTTCCTGAAGGCCCTGCAAAAGGTAAAGTCTGCGAGCTCGACACGATGCTTTCAGAGTATTACCAATTACGTGGCTGGTCACCGGAAGGCATTCCAAGCCCTGAAAAGCTTGCCGAACTTGGACTAAAGTAATCGATTGTGGCCAGGCAGGCATGTGTTTCATGTCTGCCTGGCCTTGAGGTATTTATATGCAAATAAAGTATTTTGCCTATCTACGAAATGATTCCGGCTGCAAAGAAGAATCCTTACCCGGTTCTTTCACTGCTATTTCTTTGCTTAAATTTCTGGCAGAAAAGCATGGTCCCTCTCTTAAATCTCATATTTTGTCCGAGAGCGGAGAAGATATTCACGAGGATCTGATTTTTCTTGTAGACGGTCGTCATATTGAATTTATCGGAGGCAAGGAGCGAGAGATCTCGAATGATTCTGTCGTCTCTCTATTTCCTCGCATTGCCGGAGGTTGAGTCTGTGATTCACCGCCGATATTATTTGATTGTTTTAATAAATCAGCCCATTCTCTTCGCGAGCGGGGTGAGCTAACAGCAGTAAAAATCTACAAATCATGGAGTTGTTATATTCTCGAAGGAGATGAATAAATTGGATGCAAATACGGTCCTTCAGCAGTTCGTCCCGGATAAGCGGCATTCTCTCGCGATCCTGCAGGAATTCCAACGGCAATTCGGCTACATTTCCGAAAAAGATTTACATTTGATATCGTCATATTTAGGGACTCCCCTTTCTTCCCTTTTTTCTCTGGCGACCTTTTACAAAGCTTTGAGCTTAGAAAAAAAAGGTACATTCGTCATCAAGGTATGTGATGGAACGGCTTGTCACATCAGAGGTTCCATTCCTGTTTTGGATGAAATAAAAAAAGCTCTTGGGATCAATGAATTTGAAACAACAGCGGATGGCCTTTTCACTCTTGAAGTCGTCAACTGCGTCGGTTCCTGCGCGATGGCTCCAGTTGTGATCTGCAACGAAGAATATTTCGGAAATGCGGGCAAAGGTGATGGCAAAGACATCATAAACAAATGCAAGGAGGGGAAAATCAATGAATAAACAGATCCTCGTTTGCTGCGGCACCGGATGCATTGCCAATGGTGCTCTTCCTCTTGTAGATGCTCTGAAGGCAAAGCTTTCCGCTTTAAATCAGGATGTCAAAGTCCTACCAACGGTCAAGAAAACAGGCTGTAACGGTTTTTGTGAAAACGGTCCGATCGTAACGATCCTTCCGGACGAAATAACATATTACAAGGTCGCTTTAAATGATGTTGCCGATATCTGTACTTCTCTTGACGGAGATCCTGTAGAGCGCCTTCTTTATTTCAATGACGAAGGCAAACACGTATTGTCCCGGGATGAAAATCCGTTTTATACTCTTCAGCATAAGATCGCACTTCGAAACACCGGCCTCATCGATCCGGGAAGCATCAGCGATTACCTTGAGCGCGGAGGTTATGTGGGTCTTAGGCTTGCTCTTTCAGACACTCAGGAAAATATTATTTCAGCGATCGAAAAAAGCGGTCTTCGAGGACGCGGCGGCGCAGGATTTCCGACCGGTACAAAATGGAGATCCTGTTTCGAAGTCGAAGGCGATGTCAAATACATGTT